>CAJXLH010000133.1 GCA_913055925.1 uncultured Maritalea sp.
CAAGGAATCCGAGCTCGAAGGTGCTCTCACCTACAATCGGAAGCTTTGGACCGTCTTTTTGACCTCTGTCACGAAAGAAGAGAACCCTCTCCCACTTGCGATTAAACAAAATATCGCAAACCTTGGGATTTTCGTGATGAACCAAACAATTACGGCGTTGGCGCGCCCGGAACCGCAAAAGCTTGATGTGCTAATTAACATCAACAAAGAGCTATCTGCTGGGCTTCGCACGCAACAAAATCAAGCTGCTGCTGAATAGTTTTCTAGGGTAGTAGTAAAGCGTAACAAAGGTGACCTTGGTTCTTTCCAGGTCACCTTTTTTGTTGGCCTATTGAACGTAGTTGACGAGCGACAGTTTCGCGATAATTGAAGTCGTTTGATAACTCGCCTGAAGCCGTGTCTGAAGCGCCAAGATTTTCATAGCAACCTCTTCAACCGGCGCCGCCTCAATGTCCGTCAACATGTTCTTCAACATGGCATCTTGCTGGGTTTGTCGCTCTTTCACGCGGCCATTGGTTGTTTTCACCAAACCAAGTTCCATTTGGATCACTTCAATCGAGCCTTGCTCGGAGTTATGGCTTTCAGCCAGTCGTCCTGTCACAGCTTGGTTCAGCGACTGATATTTCTGCAATGAATGCGGATCAGAAGGCGAAAACCCTTCTGCGGCAAATACGGCTAGAGAGCGAATAAGCCGCGTTGGACCTTTTTCGTTGGCCTGCACGCCGTAAGAAACTCGCGTTGCATCATCGACCCTTGCATCAACTGACCGACGAGGATCTGTCGCGCTTTGACCTTGATACCAAATCACCGTGTCCGCAGGTGTCGCGGCAATCAAACTAGTTGCCGTATCAAATGGAGGACCATCAACACGCTGTGTTGTTTCGCCATTGCCGGCAAAAAAGTTCTCTGCCGCTGCAAAGGCACTGCCAGCCGCCAATTCGGTTTGCGCCAACTCTTGAATTTTGGCGTCCATCGCCGCTCGGAAGTTAGCCGCTGTAGCGGCTGTTGTGCCACCAATTTGGAACTCGCCTGAACCTGAAGTTGGCTCAGCACTGCCCTTCATAACCATTTCAACAGAACGGCCATCCGGCATATCCAACGTCACGATAATCCGTTCATTATCAGAGGGTTGTGATGCAAAATCAATCGTTGCTGATGGTGGTGCACCAGCAGGTCCGGTAAGTGTTGCTGATGTGCCATCGCTACTTAAAGCGCTCAACTTGAACCCAAACGGGTGGGTACCATCTTCAGCAATAGAAATTTGCGAACCGACAAGCCCTGTGGTCAGGCGACCCATATTGCCAACGCCTAGATCAGCCTGTCGACGCTCATTTAGGACAGTTCGAAACCCATCTGCGCCGTCTTTGCCATTCATAATCGCGTCAAAATCGGCGATTGGATTTTGGTCGGTCACATTGCCACCAAACAGGTGACGCCCGTTTAGATCGGTGTTCATCACATCGATCAATTCAGACATGCGTGCCTCTGAAAGATATTGCGCGGCGGTCATGTTCACGCCGTTAATCTCATAGCTGCCTTGCTGTGCAGAAGAGCGCGCCTCACTTTCAATCTCATCAACACGCGCCAACATATCTGACATCATCGACACCCGAATATCGACCATATCGATATTTTGCTGATAGGCATCAATGCTGCTCATGCGCGCACGCAGCGTGATATCGACAACGCGGTCGCCTCCGAGTTCGCTGAGTGTCTGCGCGCGATCTCCAGTGGCCAATTGCTGCTGCAAACGGTTCAGTTCAGACCGCATATCCGCAATGGATGTGTAATTAAACTGAGCTGGGAACATTGAGTTGTTAATAATCATAACCCGGGTTCACTCCGTTAAATCTGCATCAGAATATCGACCAATTCCTTGGCGATCGTCACAATCCGCGCATTGGCGGCATAAGCATTTTGCAACTCGAGCAACATGGCCATCTCGCGATCAATATCCACGCCATAGGTCTCTTCCGCCCGTTGTTGAAGCGTTTGCATTACAACTTCCTGGCTATCATGCGCGTGCTTGGCTGAAGCGACCGCATTGCCTTGATAGTTGAGGATTTGCTGCAAGACATTGTCGAGATTACCCGCGATCCGAAGCTTGCCTGAATGAAGATCAGAGCCCGTTTCCGCGACGAATTGCATATTGTTAATCTGATCAATCAGCGTGTTTGGTCGCATCGCATCACCAGTGGCGGTGTTGGTGTTGTAGTTGATCAACAAAGTATTGTTGGCCACCACATTAGAATTCACCGAAATTCGCGCTGAAAACCCACGCCGTTGTGGATCGCCATCAAGCGAATTGGTGAAGGCCGCATTGCCCGCATCGACAAAGAGCGAAAGGGCCGCGCCCGCGCCCTGGTCGGCCGTAACCGTATGATAAGCGTCAACTGATCGAATATTGGTCGTGTTGCCTGCGCCATCGTCCAGCACTCGAATGGTGTTGCCGGCCGGGTTACTCACCGTAACGCCCGCGCCAAGCGCCGCGTTCAAGGCCGCTGCAACAGGGCCAACGCCGCCAGAGAAATCTAAGCCAATCGTGCGAATACCATCTGTACCGGTATCATCCATCGGCAATTTGCTGGCGTCGTCTACTCGAACCACACGGACCGTACGCGTAGCACCGCCCTCGTCATATTTAACTGTGAAATGGTTGCCCGCTTGCAGCGTACCCACATCCACTTCAAATCCATCCGCGCCGCCAGAAGAAACCGCCGTGCCCTTAGTCTCGATCGTGTTCATGGCTTGCGCTAGACCCGCCGCGATTTCGTCAAGCTGGTCTTGCAAATTGACCAAGCTTTTATCACGCACTTCAATCAGGGCGTTAATTTTGCCTGAGTGCAGAATGCCATACTCAACCACATCCATCTTCAAACCAGATGGCGTGACGATGCTCAATTCACCGACACCGCTCAGCGTGTCATCTGTGTTGTAAAGCGCATTGGCCGAAAGGTTACCGGCGCTCGCAAAATCGAACTGCGCCGCCTTCACGTCCAATATGCCAACCCCTGCCCGCGTATGCAGCGCAACAGAGCCATCTTCGCGGTGATCGACCTTCACATCGATCAATTCAGACACACGCGTGATCAACCGATCCCGCTCATCCAAGATGCTGATCCGTGTTTCATCATCACGCGTTGTGTCGCGCAAGTCCTGGTTGATCTCAGCAAGCGAATTCAAATATTGGTTGAGCTCCGAAACATGAACCGTGAGCTGACTTTCAGCTTCTGAGCGCATCGCTTGTGTTGAGCTCGACAAGAAGTTCAGTGTTTCCGCCATGGATTGAGAACGTTCAATCACCTGCGAACGCGAAACAAAGTCTTCTGGACTTGTCGTCAGCGACTGCAAAGACGCCTTTAGGTTGGCCAGCTGCGTATCCAGCGCATTGACGCTGCCCGGTTTACCAAGCAGCTGATCAATCTGGCTCATAAAGTCATGCCGTACCGCAAATTCGCCCATGCGGCTTGTTTCACGGTGGGTTTGTGTTTCCAAAGAAAGCACATATGCGCGCTGCACAGCAGCGGCGCGCACATTTACACTGCTTACCCCAAGGTCTTCGACACGTTGTAGGCTCTGGCGGTGATAACCAGGCGTCCCGGCATTGGCCACGTTACGGGAGACAATGGTCAAGCCGCGTTGGCTGAGGTCCATCCCCGCCAGCGCGTTCGCCAATGTTACACTTAAGCCCATATCAAACCTACCAAATGTCTAAAAACTGACCCGAGAAAGGTGCGGCAATTACCGCACCATATTCAGCGCTTCTTGCAGCATCTCATCGGCACTCGAAACAATTCGCGTGCCCGCCGCATAAGCTTGCTGGGTCACGATCAGTTTCGTGAATTCCTCAGAAATATCTGTGTTGGAACTTTCCAAAGCGGCACCTGTCACTTGGCTATCAATATCCAAGATCGCATCACCAGATTCAGATGTTGCTGAGTAGATACCGCCATCATGTCGGCGAAGCTGGTTTTCAGAGTTAAATTGCGCGGTCACAACCTGCGCCAGTTCAACCTTTTTACCGTTCGAGTAGTTCGCAACAATCCGGCCCTCTGTGCTCACTTCCACAGACACAAACTCACCCGCTGGGTAACCGTTTTGCGAAAGCTTCGTCACTTCTGCCGTACCGTTGGCATCCGCAAACTGAGTCACGCCGTTAGAGCCGTGCTGCAAGGTCACGTTACCAATTGTAATGCCGTCAATCTGAAGGCCAGTAAGTGTAACCGAGTTAATTGCTGGCGACAGCGAACCGTTGGTTCCAAACACATAGTCAGTGCCAACGTTACGCCACTGTGGGTTGGTACCCGTCGCATCTGCATCAAATTGGTAGAAAAGGTTCCATGTGTCTGAACCACCATTTGCATAGCTGTTGGTTTTTGCCCACCGCAATTGCACGTTCGCCGGCGCGCCGTTTTCCGCGTACACAGTGATCGCACCACCCGCAATCGAATCTGAAAGGAACAATGCATTATCGTCAGCCACAATGTTCGGGTTGATCGAACTACCCGTGTAGGCTGTCGCGTCGATCAACTCAGAGTTTGCGTTGGTCGCATCGTAGCCCGCATTCTTCGGCAATTGCGGCAAGTTCAATTGATAATTGAACAATTGCGTACGTTGAGATGGCAAGAACGAGTTGTCCAACTGAATCACTTCCGGCACGGAACCCGCAACGTTACCCGTCGCGCTGTCAATCGGAAGCCCCTTCAAGTAACCACCTGAACCGTTGACCAGATAGCCTTCTTTATCGAGGTCAAAGTCACCCCGACGTGTGTAGAAATCTGTGCCGCCAAACACCGCGTTACCATCATTGGTACCGATTTTTTGCTCAACCACAAAAAAACCGCCGCCATTGATGGCCATATATGTATTTCTATCAGCAACGGTGATGTCACCCTGCACATCGTTCGTGGCACGCGATTGCGCCAGCACCGCACCAGCGATTTGTCGCTTGGACGGTGCGTCTGGGATCAAATCCACAAAGTCAGTTTCAATTCGCTTGTAACCCGTTGTTTGCGAGTTCGCGATGTTGCCTGAAATATGCTCAAGCGCGAAGGACTGAGCCTGAAGCCCCGTCACGGCAGTCGCCAACGCACCATAAATACCCATTACATTCTCCTTGTAAAAACGACGCACGCATCGATTGCCAATTACAATGCAAGTAGGATGCCAGAATCTTATCTCCTTGTTTTTTCTTCTATTTTTGATTCAAGCGAACCAAATCTTCACCATAAAACGGCAGATTCAGCCCACAGGTGGGAAAATTATGCCCAATAGCCCCCTCTCCGCCAGTGAGATCGACTTGCAGGCATTTTGGTTCTCCGCTATGAGCAGTGATCAAGAAGGGCCGCATGGCTTTAGTATTGCTTGGAAATTGCGTTCATGTTTTTTGCATCGCCAGACGACTACAAAAATAGTCCCCGCAAAGCGG
The DNA here is from genome assembly GCA_913055925.1 of uncultured Maritalea sp. Lineage (GTDB taxonomy): Bacteria > Pseudomonadota > Alphaproteobacteria > Rhizobiales > Devosiaceae > Maritalea. Next base: position 5,429 of record CAJXLH010000133.1, read on the forward strand.
TCACCGCTTTCGGCATGTCCGGTGTTGGCAAAACCATGATCGCCAGCAAATTGCGCCACCGGGGTTGGTTCCACTACTCTGTGGATTACCGCATCGGCACCCGCTATATGGGCGAGCATATTGTCGACAATTTCAAAAAACGCGCAATGCGGGACCCTTTTTTGGCTCAGCTTTTGCGCACCGACAGTATTTATATCGGCTCAAACATCACGTTCCACAATCTCTCGCCGCTCTCCACCTATCTCGGGCAACCTGGCTCCGCAGAAAAAGGTGGCATTGCGTTCAAAGAGTTCAAACGTCGCCAAGCGCAACACCGAATTGCTGAAATCTCAGCGATGCAGGACACGGGATATTTCATCCAGCGCGCCAAAGAAATTTATGGCTACGACCATTTCATTGCAGATACATCGGGCTCGTTCTGCGAAGTGGTTAATCCTGACAATGCCAACGACCCTGCCCTTAAGGCTGCAACCGACCATTCTGCGCTGCTTTATATTCGGGGCACAAAAGACGACGAAGAGCGTTTGATTTCAAACTTTGTCAAAGCGCCAAAGCCGATGTATTATAGCCCCGATATGCTCGACAAAGCTTGGGGCCAATATAAGGCCGAGAAAAACATCGCTGATGATATGGATGTTGACCCGAACGATTTCGCCGTTTGGGGCTTTGCAGCTCTCGTGCGCCATCGCTTGCCGATCTATCAAAAGATTGCTGACAATTTCGGCTATGTTGTCGAAGCACGTGACTTTGAAACCATCCGCGACGAAAACGACTTCGATGCGATGATGATGATGGCGGTTGGACGCCGCCTAAACGGTTAAGCTTTTTTTCAAAGCTAGCCCGTCCAAACTTTCTTCACCTTACATCAGTATAACCCGTCTGAACCTACAGACATTTGCAAACCTAAATTGGAGCAAATCCATGCCTATCAAGATCCCAAATAATCTGCCCGCCCGCAAAGTGCTGGAAGCAGAGGGCGTAATGGTAATGGACGAAAACCGCGCCGCACGGCAGGACATTCGTCCCCTGCAAATTGGTTTGCTCAATCTCATGCCGAACAAAGAGCGCACTGAAACGCAGTTTGCCCGCCTTATTGGCGCCACGCCGCTGCAAATTGACTTAACACTTGTGCGCATTACCGGCCATCAATCCAAAAACACGCCGCAAGAGCATTTGGATGGCTTTTACAAAACCTGGGATGAAGTGAAACACCGCAAGTTCGACGGCTTCATCATTACTGGCGCGCCAATTGCCCATCTCGAATTTGAGGATGTTGGCTATTGGAACGAAATGAAAGAAATCATGGATTGGACGCGCACAAATGTGTTCACAACCATGTTTGTTTGCTGGGGTGCGCAGGCCGCACTGCATTACTTCCACAATGTGCAGCGTTTCCGCCGTCCGAAAAAAGCTTTTGGTGTATATCGACACCAAGCTGTCGCCAAAGCATCGCGTTATTTGCTGGGCTTTTCCGACGACTTTGCCATCCCAGTTTCACGGATAAACGATATCGACGAAGCATCTGTGCCAAAGGATTTGGAAGTTTTGGTCAGCTCAAGCGAAGTTGGCCTCTGCCTGCTCGACGATGCAAAAAATCGCCAGCTCTTTATGCTCAATCACCTCGAATATGATCATCGTTCCCTCGCGGAAGAGTATATTCGCGACAAAGAGGCTGGCTTGGATATCGCCCCGCCGGTGCACACCTTCCC
>CAJXLH010000134.1 GCA_913055925.1 uncultured Maritalea sp.
CGATAAGCATAATGCGCTCAATGCCGACATGTGCGACGAGATCAGAGCGGCGACTAGTGCGATCAATCAAGATAAGTCGATCCGCGCCGTAGTGCTGCAATCAACGGGCAAAAGCTTTTGTGCCGGTGGGGATTTGGCGTGGATGCGCCAGCAATTTGATGCAACGCGGGAAGTTCGAATTGCAGAAGCAAAGCGCCTCGCCAACATGCTGTTTGCGCTCAATACGTTGGAAAAGCCTCTAATTGGCAAAGTGCAAGGCAACGCGTTCGGCGGTGGGATCGGCATGATGTCAGTTTGCGATGTCGTTGTGGCTGTCAATGATGCGTTGTTCGGGCTAACCGAAACCAAACTGGGTCTGATCCCCGCCACCATTAGCCCCTATGTGTTGGCGAGAATGGGTGAAGATAAAGCACGTCGTGTTTTCATGAGCGCGCGATTGTTTTCGACCGAAGAGGCATTAGCCCTCAATCTGGTCGCCAAGTCGGTCGGTTCATCCGAACTTGACGATGCGGTGGAGGCCGAAGTTTTGCCTTACCTACAGTGTGCGCCGGGCGCAGTGGGACGTGCGAAAAAGCTCGCCCGTGCTTTGGGCCAAACAATCGACGAAAAGGTGATTGATTTCACCGTAAATCAGCTCGCTGATTGCTGGGAAGACCCAGAAGCACACGAAGGCATTTCCGCGTTCTTTGACAAACGCAAGCCAAGCTGGGCGACTTAGTATCCAGTGTCTAAGTAACAGTCCCCGTTGCTTTTGACTGCGACTTTTGCCCCGCATTTTCTCGACGCTCGGCTTCATCTCCGATGCGCTTTTCGAGCTGATCATCCACATCGGCGTGACCGCTAAAGTGTTTCGCATCAGGCAGATAGTCAGCCACGTGCAAGTAGACCTCTTGCGCCACATCATAAAGGCGCCAAAGTTCTTTTAATGGGTCTTCGTGATCATCGGCACGAATATCTAGCCATGGATAGTCTTCACCACGGTGAACCACCAGCCCTGCAGATTGCTTGCCGCGACTGTCGCCGCCTGCCTCTTCACCGGCTTGCATGGCGAGCAACAAGCGGTCCACAAATGGTTTGTGAAGATTGTCTTCGAATGCCTTGGCGCAAGCATCCACCACTTCTTGCCCGGTAAGAATGTTGCCTGCGACGGAGTAGCCATCTCCCACGTGATGTCCCGCCCAATCATTGCAATCGTCTCCCGTGAAGGCGGCGATGTTGCCTTGTTTGTCAATCATGTGGGCTTGTCGAACAGCACGGCCTTCATCCGCATCTGTCATATGGTCTAAAACTGTTTGCGCACTTTCGCCGGCGGCCAACATTTCGCGACCTTTGGTGCCCCAGATCGGGTTCACAAAGGCTTGTGATGCAATCGCAAAGTCTGGACCAACATACGGCACCATGGCACCAGCGGCAAAGAACCGGCTGGCGACAACTACACCGACAGCGCCGGTTTGATGGTCACGCGCGACGATCGAATATGTCATGAAATCCCCCAAGTGTTTTTGGGGGAGCTTATCGCTTCTTTACGAACGCCGCCACAGCTTCTTTGTGCGCCTCAGAATGATGGCAATTGCCTTGCACCAGTGCGGTATGGTCGAGAAAATCCGTGAGTGGCATATAAAGCGCTTTGCGCATCAAAAGCTTTGCTTGACGCACCTGATAACGCGGTTTGGACGCGATTTCTGCCGCAAGGTCCTGCGCGCGGTCGAGTAGATATTCCGGCTCAACCACGTCCAAAACATAACCAATGTCTTTGGCTTCATCGGCGTCGAACAAACGGCCTGTGAATGTCAGTTCCGCGGCGCGTTGATAGCCCACAATGCGTTGCAAAAAGTTTGCGCCGCCATCGCCGGGAATGAGCCCGATATTGACGAAGTTTTCGCCAAATTTTGCGCGCGTTGATGCAATGCGGATATCGCACATCCCGGTAAGGTCAAACCCTGCACCCACAGCCGCGCCGTTAATTGCAGCGATTACCGGAAAACTGATCTCTGAGAATTTCAGCGGAATGCGCTGGATCGTGGCTTTATATGCCGCTGCGATGTCTTCAACGCTGCCGGAAAACATGCCGGTGCGTTCGTGCATGTCTTTCACATTGCCGCCAGAGGAGAAGCCTTTGCCAGCGCCCGTGATCACCAACACATTGGTGTCAGAACTGTTTTCAACCCAATCAAGCGTCTCGATGATATCGTCGATCAGGTTTGTGCCGGTCAGCGCGTTGCGCACATCGTCCCGATTAAAGGTAAGGGTCGCAACCTTGTCTTTCACTTCCAACAAAGCATCTTTAAGTGCTGGACGATCCGACATATCGCGACCCTTCAATTTTGATCTAAAGCGCGGCTGTTAGTTCCGGCACCACGTCGAACAGGTCAGCCACCAAACCATAGTCAGCAACAGAGAAAATGGGGGCATCTTCGTCGATGTTGATGGCGACGATTGTTGTGCTGTCTTTCATGCCTGCAAGATGCTGGATCGCGCCAGAAATGCCAACAGCAATATAAAGATTTGGCGCAACAACCTTGCCAGTTTGGCCAACTTGCCAATCGTTTGGCGCATAGCCGGCGTCAACTGCGGCGCGAGAGGCACCGAGGGCTGCGCCAAGCTTGTCCGCAAGAGGCTCAAGCACTTCTTCAAACTTCTCTTTTGAGCCAAGCGCACGGCCACCAGAAACGACCACTTTGGCAGACGCGAGATCAACGCGATCGCCGCCCGCGATTTCTGCACCAACAAAGCTTGAAACAGAATTGTCTACCGTCGCGCCGTGGGTTTCAATCCCTACAGCATCTGCAGTTCCTGCAGCTTCAAACGTTGTCGTGCGTACGGTGATAACTTTCTTTGCGTCGGACGTTTGCACTTTTTGGAACGCATTGCCCGCGTAGATAGGGCGCACAAATGTGTCCGCTGAAATTACTTCAGTGACGTCAGAAAGCTGCATCACGTCAAGCAAGGCCGCAACGCGAGGCATCGTGTTTTTGCCGTTCGATGTCGCAGGGGCAACGAAGGCGTCATATCCGTCTGCGATAGAAACGATCAAATCAGCAACTGGCTCAGCAAGTTGATTTGCAAAGGCCGCGTCGTCAGCAACGATGACCTTTGAAACGCCAGTGATCTTTGCAGCTGCCTCACCAACAGCGCCACAGCCTTCGCCCGCAACCAAAACATGCACATCGCCGCCAAGTTGCGTTGCCGCAGTGGCGGCGCGCAATGTGGCGTCATTTAGGTTTGAATTGTCGTGTTCTGCGAGAAGTAGAGTAGCCATTATATCGCCCCCGCTTCGTTTTTCAGTTTATCAACCAGTTCTGCAACGGAACCCACTTTAATACCGGCTTTGCGCGGCTTAGGTTCAGTCGTTTCCAAAACAGTGAGACGGTTTTTGATTTCAACGCCAAAGTCGCCAGGTGCTTTTACATCCAGTGGCTTCTTCTTTGCTTTCATAATGTTCGGCAAAGACGCATAGCGCGGCTGGTTCAAGCGGAGGTCGGTGGTGATGATCGCTGGCAGGTTCACCTTTACAGTTTGAAGGCCGCCATCCACCTCACGGGTCACGTCAACAGCACCATCGCCAAGTTCTACTTTGTAAGCAAATGTGCCTTGGCCCCAGCCGAGCAACGCGCCTAGCATTTGACCCGTTTGGTTGCTGTCATCATCAATCGCCTGCTTGCCCAAGATCACAAGCTCCGGGCTTTCCGCTTCAACAACACCTTTTAGAATTTTTGCAACGTCTAACGGTTCAACATTCTCATCAGTCTGCACCAAGATGCCGCGATCTGCGCCCATAGCCAAGCCAGTGCGCAACGTTTCCTGCGCTTTGTCCGGGCCAATGGAAACCACGATCACTTCTTCAGCCTTGCCAGCTTCTTTCAGCTTCAAAGCTTCTTCAACGGCGATCTCGTCAAATGGGTTCATGCTCATTTTGACGTTGTTGAGGTCAACGCCAGAGCCGTCGGCCTTCACTCGAATTTTGACATTGTAGTCAACTACCCGCTTAACGGGGACGAGGATTTTCATATCTCAAAAACTCCTTTAAGCGATCTCAATCGCCATGGCTGTGGCCTCACCGCCACCAATGCAAAGGGATGCGACACCACGCTTTTTAGAGGTGTGTTCAAGCGCATGCAACAGGGTAACCAAAATGCGAGCACCTGATGCGCCAATTGGGTGGCCCAACGCACAAGCGCCGCCATGAATGTTGATCTTGTCCATATCAATGCCGAGGTCTTTTTGCGCAGCCATGGTCACCACAGCAAACGCCTCGTTGATTTCCCAAAGATCGACATCTTCAACCGACCAGTTGATCCTTTCGAGCAGCTTTTGCATGGCCGGAACGGGGGCAGTTGTGAACCAACCTGGCTCATGTGCATGGCTTTGATGGCCAACGATCCGTGCGCGGATAGTGAGACCCTTAGCCTTTGCATCGCTTTCGCGCATCAATACAAGAGCGGCTGCACCATCAGAAATGGAAGACGCATTCGCTGCGGTCACTGTGCCGTCCTTGGCAAATGCAGGGCGCAATGTTGGGATTTTTTCCGGACGTGCGTTTTTGGGTTGCTCGTCCTCTGAAACAACAATTTCACCCTTACGGGTTTTGATCGCAACGGGTGCGATTTCTGCATCAAACGCACCGGATTTTTGTGCTTCAAGCGCTTTGGTCAAAGAGCCGATGGCAAATTCGTCTTGGCTTTCGCGTGAAAACTCATATTTGCCGGCGCATTTCTCGGCGAAATTACCCATCAAATCGTGACCATCATAGGCGTTTTGCAAACCATCAAAGAACATGTGGTCGACAACTTCGGTGTGTCCCATGCGAGCTCCGCCGCGCATCTTTGGCAAGAGATATGGCGCATTTGTCATGGATTCCATGCCGCCAGCAATAAGCACGTCTCCATTGCAAGCCTTCAGCTGGTCGTGCGCCATCATCACTGACTTCATGCCCGAGCCACAAACTTTTGAAATTGTGGTTGATGCTGTGCCAAGCGGCAAATCCGCACCTAGAGCAGCCTGACGGGCCGGCGCTTGGCCGAGGCCCGCCGCCAATACATTGCCCATCAAAACTTCGGTCACATCCTCACCGGCGATATTCGCGCGCTCAAGCGCAGCTTTAATCGCGGTTGCACCGAGTTGTGGCGAAGGCACCGCACCCAATTCGCCCTGAAAACCGCCCATTGGTGTGCGGGCTGCACCAACAATTACTATTGGATCATCACTCATTTGTCATTCCTCCTAGCGAGGTTGCAGGCGCACAGCGCCGTCAATGCGGATTGTTTCACCGTTTATCATGGAGTTGCGGATAATTTCTTCCGCCAAAGAAGCGTAATCTGCTGGCGTGCCCAACCGTTTCGGGAACGGTGTATTCGCTGCCAAGCTTTCCTGCACTTCGTCGCTAAATCCAGCCATCATCGGCGTCATAAAAATGCCCGGTGCAATCGTCACCACGCGAATGCCATCTCGGCTCAAATCTCGTGCCATCGGCAAGGTCATCCCAACAACGCCGCCTTTTGACGCTGAATATGCGATCTGCCCAACTTGCCCTTCATAGGCGGCGACTGACGCTGTGTTGATGATCACACCGCGCTCATTATCGTCGCCAACCGGATCTGTTTTGGCCATGCCAGCTGCGCCTGCAGAAGCACAGTGGAACGTACCGATCAGGTTTACGCCGAGCGTTTTGGCGAACAGTGTCGGATCGTGTGGATTTCCTTCGCGGTCAACCGTTTTCGCGCCCGGGGCAATACCTGCGCAGTTAACAACAACACGCTCTTGGCCATTTGCGGTGCGCACTTTTTCAAAACCAGCGGCGACACTTGCCGCGTCAGAAACATCAACCTTGGCGAACGTGCCGCCAAGCTCTTTGGCGATCTCTTCGCCGCGTTCTTCGTTCAGATCAAAAATGCCAACTTTGACACCTTTGGCGGCCAAATGACGGGCAACACCTTCGCCCAAACCAGAAGCGCCACCGGTGATCACAACGGTCAAATCAGAGTTAATTTGCATGTTGGTTTCCTACTCGCCCTTAAATTCTGCTTCGCGTTTCTCAGCGAATGCGGCCATGCCTTCTTTTTGATCGCTTGTCGCGAACAATGCGTGGAACGTCCTGCGCTCGAACAATACCCCTTCGGCGATGCCCAGCTCCTCCGCGCGATTAACCGCTTCCTTAGCTGTCTGGGTAGCAAGCTTGCCAAAGCCAGCGATCTCCGCCGCGATTTTGAGCACTTCATCAACCAAATCGGCGGCTGGGAACGTGCGCGCCACAAGGCCGGAACGTTCTGCTTCGTCTGCGTCCATCATTCGACCCGTAAGGATCATGTCCATGGCTTTCGATTTGCCGATCAGTTTCGTCAAACGCTGCGAGCCGCCCATGCCCGGAATAACACCAAGTTTGATTTCGGGCTGGCCAAATTTCGCGCGATCGCCGGCGTAAATCACATCGCACATCATCGCCAGTTCACAACCGCCACCAAGTGCATAGCCATTTACCGCTGCAAGAATCGGCGTGCGCGTGCGCACCAGTTTGTCCCAGCCCGCAAACCAGTTGGCTTTGAGCATGTCAGTGTAGCTTTGCGACTGCATTTCTTTAATATCGGCACCGGCGGCAAATGCCTTTTCGGAACCAGAAATGACAAAGCAACCAACTTCAGGATCAGCATCATACTGCTCCAAAGTTTCGGTCACTTCCTGCATTACCGCGAGATTAAGCGCGTTGAGCGCTTCGGGGCGGTTGAGGGTGATGTGGACCACGCGGTCCAGCTTTTGAACGAGAATATTTTCAGTCATCCGAACGGCCTTTTTTCAATTGGGCACCGAAGAACTTTAGGAACGTTTTTGTTCCTTTAGTTCATTGATAATTCCAGAAAAGTCGTGCCCCACGCCGTTCTTTTCCACGAAGGCGTCATACAACTTTGTGGCATGTTCGCCAAGGGGCGTCACTGCGCCGCTATCCGCTGCGGCATCCTGCGAAAGTTTCAGGTCTTTCAGCATTAGTGCTGCATCAAATCCGGGCAAATAGTCATTATCTGCAGGGCTTTGCGGGCCAACACCGGGCACTGGGCAGTAGGTATTTACAGACCAGCATGAACCACTTGATGTGGAAAGAACATCAAATAATGCAGATTTATCGAGACCAAGTGCGTCCGCGAG
>CAJXLH010000135.1 GCA_913055925.1 uncultured Maritalea sp.
AAGCCAGAAGTTCAACGACTATCTGGCAGCGGAAGCGGCGCAAAAAGCCCTCGGTTGGCAGGGCAGTGTTGCCTATGACAAGGGTTTGCTTTCATACAAATTGCTCGACAAAACGGGCAGCCCGATCAAGGTTGAATATGCGGAAGCCGAGGTGCGTCGCCCCAGCCATGAACGTGAAGACCAAATGCTAACGCTTTACCCGGCAAATGATCGTTATGAGGCGACGTTTGAGCTGGGGTATGGCGCATGGGACGTGTTTGTGACCACAAAAGGTGCTGATGGTACGCCATATGTGCATCGCGAGCGGATTTTGGTTCAGTAGGATAAAAACATGAGCTGCTGCGCACCCGGCATTGAAGCGGCCAGTGAATTGGCTGAAAAAGGCCAGCATCATTTTGACAATGAAAGCTTGATCGCCGCGTCTATCGATTTGAAAGACGGGCGTCGCCAAGTGGAATTGGCGGTGCCAGAAGTGCATTGCGCTGCGTGCATGCGCTCAATCGAAACCGAGCTTAAAAAACACGCGATGGTGGAATTCGCTCGTGTGAATTTATCGACCAAGCGTGTGAAGATTATTTGGCGGCCGGAAGGCGACGGTCAGCCAACGGATTTGGTAGAAGCGATTAACCGCGCTGGATACCGGGCGATGCTATTGGAAGGCGAAGACGAAAAGGCAAAAGACAAAACTTTTGCACAACTCGCCTTGGCGTTGGGTGTTGCGGGTTTTGCCGCCATGAACATCATGCTCTTTTCCATCTCGATTTGGTCGGGCGCTGACGCTTCAACACGCGACCTTTTCCATTGGATTTCTGCGCTGATTGCCATCCCGACGGTGGCCTTTTCCGGTCAGCCCTTTTTTCGGTCGGCATTTGCGGCGGTGCGCCATGGTCGGTTGAACATGGATGTGCCGATTTCATTGGCGGTGATTTTGGCGCTCGGCATGAGCATTTACGAAACGGCCAATTCTGGCGAACATGCCTATTTTGATGCGTCTGTGACGCTATTATTCTTCCTTTTGATCGGCCGCACGCTTGACCATTTGATGCGTGAGCGGGCGCGTTCAGCGGTGCGAAATTTGGCATCATTGGCGCCGCGTGGTGCATTGCAACGCCTGGAAAATGGTGAGCATCAATATATCAAGCTTAACCAGATTGAGCCGGGCATGATGCTCGATATTGCAGTTGGTGAGCGCATTCCAGTTGATGGGTTGGTGGTGACCGGCGAAAGCGATGTGGACCTTTCTCTGGTGACAGGTGAATCAGCACCAGAACATGTGGGAAAAGGCGCAACGCTTTTGGGCGGAGCAACCAACCTTTCTGGCGCATTGACTATGCAGGCACAAAAGCCAGCGCATGAAAGCTTTTTGGCGCGCATGGTTGAGATGATGGAAGCAGCAGAGGGGAGCCGCGCGGGTTACAAACGTATTGCGGACCGTGCTGCGGAAATATATGCGCCAGCGGTGCATTTGCTCGCGCTCTTCACCTTCCTTGGCTGGGGCCTTTACGATGGCAATTGGCACCATGCGATGGTGACAGCGATTGCTGTGTTGATCATTACTTGCCCTTGCGCGTTGGCCTTAGCGGTGCCGATTGTGCATGTGGTTGCCGCTGGACGACTTTTCGAGCAAGGTTTGATGATGCGCGATGGCGCAGCGCTGGAACGTTTGGCAGAAATTGATGGCGTGGTGTTTGACAAGACCGGCACCTTGACCGTTGGCAAGCCACAATTTGTGGGGCAAGCGACAGGCACGGACAGTGCTTTGAAAATGGCGCAACAATTGGCGCGTCATAGTCAGCACCCTTTCTCAAAAGCATTGGCTGCAAAAAAGGCCGAGATTGAGTTTGAGCAAATTAAAGAAATTGCAGGCCATGGCGTTGAAGCTATTGCAGACGGTGCCGTTTGGCGGTTGGGCCGGGCAAATTTTGCTGGCGCTGACGAGATTGAAGGTAGTGGCTTGAGCCACGTCTATTTGTCAAAAGATGGCAAGGCGGTTGCGGCGTTTGAATTTGAAGACCAAATGCGCGGCGAAGTGCCAGGGCTCGTGTCGAAGCTCAAGGCAATGGGTATGGGCCTTCAATTGCTTTCAGGTGACCGTCAGGCAGCGGTGAAGCGGCTGGCAGATAATGTTGGTATCGATGACTATCGTGCGGGTCTTATTCCGCAGGAGAAACTCGATGTGCTCAATGCCCATGCTGATGCGGGGCAGAAAATCCTTATGGTTGGCGATGGCATTAATGATGCGCCAGCCTTGCGGGCGGCACATGTGTCGATGGCGCCTTCAAGCGCGGCCGATGTTGGGCGCAACGCGGCGGACTTTGTTTTGACGCGCGACCGGCTAGATGACATTCCGTTTGCCATGAACATGGCCAAACGTGCAGCCCGTGCCGTGAAGCAAAATTTTGGTTTGGCTCTAAGTTATAACGCGGTGGCCATCCCACTTGCTGTTCTTGGCTATGCAACCCCTTTGGTGGCGTCGATTGCCATGTCCACATCATCGGTTTTAGTCACTTTAAATGCCTTACGTTTGCGGTTGGACAAATCACCAACTGTCAAAGTAAAAATGATCGAACCTGATCCAAAACCGGTGGCGGCTGAATGACACCTTTGTTGCTGATTATCCCTGTTGTTCTTCTTGTTGGTCTGGCCGCATTGGCCGCTTTTATGTGGTCGATGCGCAATGGGCAATATGATGATATGGATGGTGCAGCGGAGCGTATTTTGGATGACAGCACCGACAAGGCACCGCCTAAAGACAACTAGTTTCAGAAGGGAGTGAGCTATGGCGCAACTTGGAGAGAAAGAACGAACCGAAGCGCTTGCAAATCTTCCCAATTGGCAGCTTGATAACGAACGGTCTGCAATAAAACGTACCCTAAAATTCAAAAATTTCATCGAAGCATTCGGCTTTATGAGCCAAGTGGCGATTTTGGCTGAAAAGGCCAATCACCACCCTGAATGGTCAAATGTGTATTCAACGGTGAAGATTGTGCTCACGACCCACGATGTTGGCGGGCTGAGTGCAAAAGACATCGAACTGGCCACCAAGATCGATGCGATTGTCGGTTAGCGGTCGGGCTTAATATTTTTCGATTTTGTAGATCGCGTACCAAGTTGATGCGGTGGCAAACAGTAATGCTGCGGTCGCGTTAAGGGATGCATTGAACGAGAATTGCATGGCCAAGGCGAAGATCAAAATGCCGATCAGCGCGACGATAGACAAACGAAAGTTCCCTCGATCATCTATGTAAAGCCATGCCGCAAAGCAAATGGCCGCGGCAACAAGTGCGATGTGCGAGAGCGTCCAAAGCAGCTTTGATTGATGCATAAAGGCTGGGGTGATGCCCAGTGCCATAATGTCAAAATGCATAAACGCCGTAAGGAAAAATCCAGTGACCCAAAGGGCGATGCCGAAGCGATTGCTTAAAGGAGCATAAGGCGCGGAAAAATAGCGCAACATTCCAACAGCCATCAATATGCATGCCAGCATCATCACGCTCGCGTTGATCGGGTCATGCTGTTTTGAAAAAAGCAGCATGGCGTGGCTGAGCAGAAAGAGGGCAATGCCAATAATGTGAGCGGTGCGCAGCATAGCGGACTTATTTTTGGTGGTGTTCCATCTCGTTGTTAGGGCAAAGCACGCAAAATTGCACGAACTGTTTATTGCTATGGCTTGAGTGATTGCGCGGTGACCGCTACATCTAAGCTGAACACAAGCGGAGCGAGAAATGTTTGAGGCCATTACAAAACTTTTGGGTATGAAAAGCGATGCGGACGACAAAGATGTCATGCTTGACCCAAAACTATGCGCGGCTGCGCTTTTGGTGCATCTGTCAGCGGTTGATGGCGAAGTGAGCGAAAGCGAACGCCAAACGATTGAGCGTACGCTGAAAGAGCATTATCAGCTTACGCCGCCTGAGGTGGCCGATTTGGTGGTTTTGGCAACGGAAAAAGACCATGAAGCGGTGGACTTTTATGCTTTTACCTCAACGCTAAACAAGCTCGAGCCTGAGGAAAAAATTGAGATCATTCGCATGATGTGGCAAGTGGCATTTGCTGACAGCGAAAACCATGAACTCGAGGATAATATGGTTTGGCGTGTTGCCGAGTTGATCGGTGTTTCCAATCGAGACCGCACCATCTTACGGGCCGAAGTGCGTGGGCAATCGTCAGAATAAAAGTTGACAGCTGTTAACTTGCAAAATGAGCTTTGATTGCAATTTGCGAGGCGGCTTGCGATTTCTCCTGAACTTATTTGTTAATGCCGAGGCTGAAAGGCCCGAAATTCAACGCCAAATGTAAACGTAAAAACTGGCACACATCGTGCAAATACGTAGGCGTTGGAAATTAGGTATTGCGTATCCAACATTGAAAAGCATGTCATGTGTGCGAAAAATTGGATCCGTTTTTCGGTGATATGTGAAAGTTTCAGGCTCGCTCGTCCGGCGTATTTCGGGAGCGGGCCTTTATTTTAACCGCTTTTTGCAAAAGGCTTGGCGCTAAATCGGCAAAACCTTGTTATCGGGGTAGCTAATCGCTACATATCGATAAAGCGGCATGAATTTGGAGAAAATGCAGACATGACTGGCGCAATTATTGGCACATTGTTGATGATCCTTGGCCTAGTGAAGTGGGTTGTGATCATCATGATCATTATGAGCTGGCTTTTTCAGTTCAACATTATCAATGGCTCAAACCAAGTGGTCAGCATGATTTGGCGTTTGGTCGATGGTCTTACTGAACCATTATTGCGCCCAATTCGAAAGTTCGTGCCAAATTTTGGTGGTCTTGATATCTCACCAATCGTTCTGTTTGTGATCATTTTCTTCTTAGAAACGCTCTTGCACAACTTTGCGCGCGGCGCGTTTATTTAAGACAAGCCGAATAGATGACGACGAATTTGCAAGCCTTTCGGGTGGCCCCCGAAGGGCTTGATTTGTATTTGCGGGTCACGCCGAGCGCTTCTAGGGATGAGGTCGTTGGATTGGTGGCCCGTGACGACGGTGCTGAGCGTTTGCAAGTTCGGGTGCGCGCTGTGCCGGATAAGGGCAAAGCCAACAAGGCGGTGATCCAGCTTTTAGCTAAGCAATTTGGCGTCCCGAAATCAAAATTTGAAATTGTTTCGGGCGCTCAATCGAGGCAAAAAGTGGTACGAATTCAAATTGACACACCAGTTGAATTGCTATCGCGCATCATCAATTGCTAAGCTTCTCGCCAACGAAAGGGACACCGACATGACTGAGCTGAGTGTAGATGATCAACGTTTCTTGCGATTGGCATATGATGAAGCAAAGGCTGGGTTTGATGAGGGCGGTTGCCCGATTGGTTCAGTGTTGGCGAAAGGCAGCCAATTGATAGCGCAAGGGCGCAATCAACGTGTGCAGGGTGGCGATCCGATTGCGCATGGCGAGATGGATTGTTTGCGCAAGGCGGGACGCCAAAAGTCCTACAAAGGCATGACGCTTTATACTTCTCTTTCCCCTTGCATGATGTGCTCAGGCACCATTGTGCAGTTCGGCATCGAACGTGTTGTTGTTGGCGAAAATGTCAATTTTGGCGGCAATGAGGACTTTTTGCGCGAACGCGGGGTGGAGGTCGTTGTGGTGAACGATGCCGACTGCGTTGATCTAATGGCGCGATTTATCCGCGAGAAACCAGAGCTTTGGGCTGAGGATATTGCTGAAGATTAGAATGTCGGGCTAACCGCAGCGCATCTCCAACCGTTCCATATCGGGCACGATGAAGGTACGGTTGTGTTCGATTTGGATCACGTTGTCTTTGCGCAGCTTGGTTAATTGACGCGAGACCGTTTCAACGGTTAGGCCCAGAAAATCTGCAATGTCGACGCGGGTTAGTGGCAATTCAAAACGAGCGGATGTCATTTCATCAATATCAAGCGACGGATCGATATGGGTGGCGATGAGATAAAGAAAGCTAGCGACTTTTTCCGCTGCAGTTTTGCGCCCCAAGGTCACCATCCAATCGCGCGCTTCGTCAAGTTCGTTGAGTGTTTGCATAAGCAAGCGATGTTCAAGCTCTGGGCTCGATTTCATCATTTTCTCAAGCGCTTTGCGCGGAATCTTGCACAATGAAACGTCTGAGGCTGCTTCGGCGGAAAGCTTGCTTTCTTTGGCAAACGGACGGCCAAAAAAATCAGGCGCAAATTGCAAGCCGATGACTTGCTGGCGGCCGTCTGAGAGCATTTTGGTGAGTTTCACAACGCCTTGCATGACGTTGGCGTAAGAATTCACTTCTTCCGAATCAGCGACCAATTCGCTGCCGCTTTCTTGCTTGACCTGGCGCGTGTGTTTGGCCAGCTCGACAAGCTGGTCAGGCTCAAGCGCACCACAAATGCCGCGATGTCGTGCCTCGCAAGATTGGCATAGTACCGGCACTTCAGAATTGTGAATGTCTTTTCTACTCAAAGCGGATCGCCCCATGATCTGGTCAGAGCCTACCATAAAAATTTTTTGGCGAAAGCCATATCCCCTGGCAAATGTTAGAAAAATTCGCTTGACGGTGTTTGTGACTGTTCGCCCGAGCTGCAAGTTAACTTGCTTTTGGTCGGCGCGCAAAGTAGGTTTCCATTATGTTGGATTTTTCGATTTGGAGTGGTCATGTCTGATCGTATTGTGCCGCCGCCGCATTTGGGCGCAATTGTACGAAAGGCACGTAAAGATCACAATTTGACGCTTGAGATGTTGGCGGAGCGATGCGGCGTTTCTAAGTCCATGCTTAGTCAAATTGAACGCGGTGCGGTAAATCCCACCTTTACTGTTGTTTGGAACCTCACACAAGCGCTTGGGCTAGATTTGGCTCTACTAGGCGAACGGGCAGTTTCTGACCATATGATCACCCATATTCCGGCTTATTCGACGCCAGCCAAGGGCAGTGAAGACGGAAAGTGCGTGGTAAAGTTGCTCAATCCACCGCGCATGACACAGCCTTTTGAGTGGTATGATGTTCACGCGGAAGCGGGTGGTTCGCTTTTTTCGCAGCCCCATGCACCGGGGACAATGGAGCATTTGACCTGTGTTTCCGGTACGATAGAGGTCGAGGCTGGAGAATTGCGGGCGCAGGCACATGCGGGCGACACGCTGCGATATCGTGCTGACCAACCCCATGCTATTCACAAC
>CAJXLH010000136.1 GCA_913055925.1 uncultured Maritalea sp.
CTTCAAGTTCCCAGAAATCACAGCTGGTTTGCCACGTGCTGAAGAAGCGCCAGCAGATGCGTTCTTCATTCCAACAAACGCGAAAAACAAAGAAGATGCACGCAAGTTCCTTGCCTTTGTTGCTCGCCCAGACGTTCAGTCTAAGTGGAATGCAACAATCGGTCAGCTGCCGATTAACTCTAAAGCCACAGTTGGTGACGACAAGTTCATCCAAGAAGGTTTTGAGACAGTGTCTACTGCTGCAGGTCTAGCTCAGTTCTATGACCGTGATGCACCAGCAGCCATGGCGAAAGCTGGCATGGAAGGCTTCCAAGAGTTCATGCTCGACACATCAAAAATGATGGAAATTCTTGAGCGTCTCGATGGCGTACAAGAAGAAGTCTATAAATAAGTAAAACTGGGCGGGCGCACATCAGTGCGCCCTCCCTTTACGTTTTTTCGATCTTTGCTTGGGGAGGGGCATATGTCGGCCATCGACAATACCCGTATGACCACAAACACCTCTTGGATTGCACGCAACAAGCTCACCATCGCGCCATGGTTGTTTCTCATCCCAGCGTTGGCTTATTTCGCAATCTATGTTGTCTTCCCAATCTTTGAATCAATTTGGCTCTCATTCTTTGAATGGAATGGCCTTTACCGCGCAGATGGTACGTCGACCGCGGTTTGGGTCGGGTTCGACAATTATGTCAAACTCTGGTCCGATCAGAAATTCTGGACATCGTTAAAGAACAACCTTCTCTGGTTGATCCTATTTATGCTGGCCGTGCCAGCAGGGCTTATGATCGCGCTGTTTCTCAACCAAGAAACGCCGGGCATGCGCCTGTATAAATCTCTTTTCTTTTTCCCGTTTGTGATTTCGCAAGTGGTTGTTGGTCTGATCTTTGGTTGGTTCTACAACCCAGATTTCGGCGTCATTGGTTCGGTCTGGAAGGCGCTTTATTGCGAAGAGACCGTCAACCTTTTGGGCAACGCCACATTTAGATGTTCGCAAACCCCGCCAGATATCTTGTCCGATCCGGTTATAGCGACTTACGGCATTATCGCCGCTGGCCTTTGGCCACAAATTGCTTACTGCATGATCCTCTACCTCACAGGTCTAAACAACGTCGCCGCTGATCAAATCGAAGCTGGCCGTTTGGATGGCGCTAAGGGTTGGAAAATGCTCTGGTACATCGTGTTACCACAACTTCGTCCTGCGACCTTTATCGCGGTGGTTGTGACCGTTATTGGCGCGCTGCGCTCATTCGATATGATCGCGATCATGACCCAAGGTGGACCGTTCGGGTCAACCAACGTGCTCGCTTACTACATGTACGAAACGGCGATCTCTGAATATGGCGAGCGCTATGGCTATGGCTCGGCAATCGCGACCGTTCTTTTCATTATCATGCTCTTTTACATCAGCTACTTCCTGTGGCGCATGTATCAAGACGAAAAGGGAGGGCACTAGATATGTTTCCTCGTCCGATTAAAGCCGCTAGTGCACCGGCGCGTCTTGGCTATCAAGTGGTCGTGCCCATTGCTTTAGTGATTTGGTTGCTGCCGCTGATCGCGATCTTTATGACCTCGATTCGCCCTGCGTCTGACATCAACTCAGGCAATGTCTTCGGCATTCCATCGAGCTTCAACATGGTCGAAAACTATGTTGCTGTGTTCACCCAATCACAAGCGTTCATGTACCTCATGAACTCCTTCATGATCACAATTCCTACCGTGATCATTTCGGTCGGATTGGCTTGTTTGGCAGGCTATGCTCTGGCGATTTATCGCTTTCGCGTGGCGCTACCTTTGTTCTTCTTGTTCGTTGCAGGCAACTTCGTGCCTTACCAAATTTTGATGGTGCCGGTTCGCGACATGTCTGTGCAATCTGGCTTGTACGACACCATTCAGGGGCAGGTTTTGTTCCACGGTGCGTTCCAAACGGGCTTCTGCACGCTCTTTATGCGCAACTTCATCAAAGCATTGCCTTTTGACCTCATCGAGAGCGCACGGATTGAGGGCGTCAAAGAGTGGAAAATCTTCTGGTACGTCGTCCTTCCGTTGGTGCGCCCAGCGATCGCGGCCTTGTCCGTTCTGATCTTCACTTTCGTGTGGAACGATTTCTTCTGGGCCAACGTTTTGACCCAAGGTGAGAGCGTGAAACCCATTACCGCAGGTGTTCGGGCGCTCAATGGGCAGTTCGTGAACAACTGGCATCTCGTGTCTGCCGCGTCGCTGCTTGCAGCCGTGCCACCAGTTGCTATGTTCTTCTTAATGCAGAAGCACTTTATTGCTGGGCTAACCTTGGGCGCTGTAAAATGATACGTGCTTGGAGACTAGATGATGAGCGCCAAACCTTGGTTTTGGGCGCCAGCGGCGAACGTCTTGCTGAGGTGATCTATTGGGGCGAACGCCTGTCAGATCACGAAGACCTTGAAGCGCTCTATCACGCCCATCAGCTCGACGTCACAGGCGGCATGCTTGATGCGAACCCTGAGATTTCCATCTGCCCTGAGGCAACTCGCAGTTTTCCCGGCCAACCTGGACTTATCATTCGCGATGAATCTGGCACGCCGCTCATTCCAAAATTCTGTTTCTATGAGGCAATTGAAACCGACCATGGCCTAGAGCTGGTCTATACCGACCAAACAGAACTCCTAACCTATCGCGCGATATTCAAAATTGATCCGCATAGTCACATGATTGTCGCCAAGACAATTCTGGACGCTGAGCGGCCCGTGCACCTCCACTGGTTATCCGCTCCTGTATTCCCAGCGAGCCAGCAATCAACCGAGATGATTGATTTTGCAGGGCGTTGGTGCGGCGAGTTTCAAACAAATACAACGCCATGGTCCGCTGGGGTGCGTTTTCGCGAAAATCGCACAGGCCGCACGGGTCATGAACATTACCCAGGTTTGATTGTGCCCAACAAAGGCGCGACCAACACGCAAGGCAAAGCCTACGCATTCCACTATGGTTGGTCCGGCGGTCACAAAATGATCGCTGAAGAACTTCCAGACGGCCGACGCCAAATTCAGTTTGGTCACGCCGCACGCATGGAAATTTCGGCGCAAACGCGCTTTGAAACCGCGCCGCTTTACTGCACCTTTTCTGCGGACGGTATTAATGGCTGTGCCGTTGCATTTCAGCGCTATTTGCGTGACGAGATCGTCAAATTTCCAGACCCTTCTCGCCTTCGTCCGGTGCATTATAATTGCTGGGAAGCGGTTTACTTCAACCATAATTTGCCAGAACTCCGCGAAATCGCGTCGAAGGCCGCCGAACTCGGTGCCGAGCGCTTTGTGCTCGATGATGGATGGTTTGGCACCCGCGACGATGATACGCGTTCTCTTTCTGATTGGAAGGTAGATCCGCGCAAATATCCTGATGGCTTAACGCCGCTGATCGAGCATGTGCATGGGCTCGGCATGACATTCGGCATCTGGTTTGAACCAGAAATGATAAATCCGGACTCCGATCTTTATCGCGAACATCCGCATTGGGCGCTTGGCAGCGAAGACCAAATTCTTGGACGTCAGCAAAAAGCCTTGAACATGGCTTTGCCAGAAGTCCGAGCGTTCTTATTTGAGCGTATCAGCGCTGTTCTAAACGATAATGATATTGACTATATCAAGTGGGATCATAACCGCGTTTTGCCGATGCCGGATGCGGCGCAAACGCGCGGCTCATATGCTTTGCTTGATCAGCTGCGCGCGGCCTATCCCAATGTCGAGATTGAAAGCTGTGCATCTGGCGGCGGCCGTATCGACTTCGGCATTCTGGCCCGCACCCATCGCGTTTGGCTATCTGATAGCAACGACGCAATCGAGCGTTTGAAAATACAGCACAATGCGGCGCTTTTCCTGCCGATGGCGGTGACGGGCAGCCATGTTGGGCCCAGAAAGTGTCACACATCAGGTCGCATACTGGAGATGTCGCTGCGGGCATGGACTGCCGCTCAGCGCCATATGGGTTTTGAAATGGACCCGCGTGAACTAACTGAAGACGAAGCCACGACGTTAAAGCACGTCACTGGTTGGTGGAAAGACAATCGCGAGTGGCTGCTGAACGCCGACATTTTGCGTCTTGATACGCAAGATGAAGCGATAGTCGCCGAGCAGCATTTGTCCGCTGATGGATCACGATTTGTGGCGTTTGTCGGCAAAATCGACACTTCGGATC
This sequence comes from uncultured Maritalea sp., assembly GCA_913055925.1. Classification (GTDB taxonomy): domain Bacteria; phylum Pseudomonadota; class Alphaproteobacteria; order Rhizobiales; family Devosiaceae; genus Maritalea. The sequence continues at coordinate 4,165 of CAJXLH010000136.1, forward strand.
AGATACTGCCGCGACCAGTAGCCTTAACGCAGCTTGATCCGAATGCGCTTTACGAGATCAACCTTGTCAATAAAGATGATGCAGTTGACCTTTCTCGGGGCACTCCGGCTCTGAAATCTGGGCCGCTTACGCTTTCAGGGGCTTATCTGCTCAACAATGGCATCAACCTCCCATGGAGTTTCCCGAACGCCATCTGGGTGATTGAAGGACGAAAAATAGATGTCTGATAAGAAAAATCGCCGCAGCCAAGCGTGGTACGGCAAACTCGACAAAGACGGCTTCATCCACCGCTCGTGGATGAAAAACCAAGGCTTTCCAGACCATGTGTTTGACGGACGACCGATCATCGGTATCTGCAACACCTGGAGCGAACTAACGCCCTGTAATTCGGGATTGCGGGTGTTGGCCGAGGCGGTGAAACGAGGCGTTTGGGAGGCCGGCGGCTTCCCCGTCGAGTTTCCCGTCATGAGCCTTGGCGAAACTCAAATGAAACCGACGGCCATGTTGTTCCGCAACCTCTTGGCCATGGATGTAGAAGAGAGCATTCGCGCCTACGGCATGGATGGCGTGGTTTTGCTCGGTGGTTGTGACAAGACAACACCGGGGCAACTTATGGGCGCAGCGTCTGTCGATCTTCCAACGATTGTTGTTAGCTCGGGTCCAATGCTCAACGGCAAGTTTAAGGGCAAAGATATCGGTTCCGGCACGGACGTCTGGCGCTTCTCTGAAGAGGTGCGCGCTGGCGAAATGACCTTGCAGGATTTTATGGCAGCAGAAAGCGGCATGAGCCGTTCAGCCGGCGTCTGCATGACCATGGGCACAGCCTCCACAATGGCATCGCTGGTGGAGGCGATGGGTATGAGCCTGCCAACAAATGCGGCGCTGCCCGCCGTTGATGCACGCCGTACCGCTCTAGCGCACCTGACCGGCAAACGCATTGTCGAAATGGTTGAAGAAGGCCTTGTGATGTCGAAGGTCGTCAACAAGGCGAATTTCGAGAACGCAATTTTGGCCAACGCAGCCGTTGGCGGCTCCACCAATGCTGTGGTGCACTTGCTTGCCATTGCGGGCCGGGTGGGCGTTGACTTGTCGCTTGAAGATTTTGAACTCGGAAGCGACGTTCCGCTGCTTGTCAATTGCATGCCTTCAGGCAAATATCTCATGGAAGATTTTTGCTATGCGGGCGGAATGCCTGTTGTTTTAAAAGAACTTGGCGACAAACTGCGCAGCGCAAATACGGTTTTGAATAAGGACATCTCGCACTTTGCCGATGGCGCTGAGTGCTATAATCGCGATGTCATTCGCACAATGGATGAGCCGCTTAAACCTGCTGCGGGTCTGCGGGTGCTAAAAGGCAACCTCGCGCTAAATGGCGCAATTGTTAAGCCGTCGGCGGCGACCGATGAGTTGCTTGAGCACGAAGCGGAAGCGTTTGTTTTCGAGAGCATCGAAGACTTGAAAGCAAACATTGATCGTCCAGACCTCCCTGTGACCAAAGACACCATTCTTGTTCTTAAAGGGTGTGGACCGAAGGGATATCCAGGTATGCCAGAAGTCGGCAACATGCCGATCCCCCAAGTGCTGGTAGAGCAGGGCGTTCGTGACATGGTTCGGATTTCTGATGCACGCATGTCTGGCACAGCATTTGGCACCGTCATATTGCACGTCAGTCCAGAAGCGCAGGCAGGCGGCACATTGGCGCTTGTTAAAACCGGTGACCGCATTCGCCTCAGCGCTTCAAAAGGCGAAATGGAATTGCTTGTTGATGAGGATGAACTTCAACGGCGCCGCGACGCTTGGCAACCTGATCCAGCGCATTATACGCGCGGGTATGCTAAGCTATATATCGATCATGTTTTGCAAGCTGACAAAGGCGCAGACCTCGATTTTCTTGTCGGCAAAGATACTCGACCAGTTACAAGGGAAAGCCACTAATGAGCGAATATGTCACTTTTCACGATTTGAAAGGCACGAGCGTTTTCATCACTGGCGGTGGTTCGGGTATTGGTGCATCGCTGACGGAAGGGTTTTTGCAGCAGGGCGCAAATGTCGCCTTTGTTCAGCGCTCAGACGCTTCTGACTTTGCTGATGAGATGGGCGAAAAATACGACAACAAGCCGCTGTTCATTAAATGCGACATCACCGACATTCCAACACTTCGCTACGCAATGAAGGAGGCAGCCAACGCTTTTGGTCCGATCACCACCTTGGTCAACAACGCGGCTAACGATCAGCGGCACGCGCTTGAAGGCTACACCGTCGAAGAGTGGGACCTGGCGATGGATGTAAATCTGCGCCCGCACTATTTCACTGCGCAAGCCGCCGTTGCCGGTATGCGTGAAGCAGGCGGTGGCAGCATCATCAATTTCTCATCGATTTCCTACATGATGGGCAATGGCGGTTACACGTCATATGTAACATCAAAAGCGGGCATCGCTGGCCTCACGCGCGCATTGGCGCGTGAACTGGGGCCTGACAATATTCGCGTGAATGCATTATTGCCGGGTTGGGTGCTCACGCAACGCCAGCTCGACAAGTGGGCAACGCCGGAAGATTTGGCGTCTCACTTGGAAAAACAATGTTTAAAGGATCATTTGGTTCCTGATGATATTGTAGACGCGACGCTATTTTTGGCGTCGAAAGCCAGCCGCATGATGACCAGCCAATCCATGGTTGTTGATGGCGGCGTGGTGGTTACAGGATAAGAATAATGAATAACAATCACATTGCATGGATCGCACTCGATTGGGGGACAACCCATTTCCGCGCTTGGGCGCTAGCTCGAACCGGCGAGATTTTGGATCAGGTCAAATCGAACAAAGGCATGGGTGGCCTTAACCCTGACCAATTTGAGCCGACTTTACTCAACGAAATAGGGAAATGGCTAGACGGGCGAACATCGCCGGTACAGGCCTTTGCATGCGGTA
>CAJXLH010000137.1 GCA_913055925.1 uncultured Maritalea sp.
TGGATGCACGTGGTGAAGCGTTTGAGATAGACGCAGAAATCCGCGCCGTCGATTTGCCTGGCGTTAAAGGCGAATGGGTGATCGATCGCGCAGCAAATTCCAATCGACGCATTCTTTATTTCCACGGTGGTGGCTATATGATCGGCTCGCCCAAAAGCCACCGTTTGATCACCTCAAAACTGTCCAAACTCACCGGCGCAGCTGTGTTTGCATCGAAATTCCGTTTGCTGCCGCAGCATTCTCGAATGGAGATGATCGAAGATGCGCGGGCGGCTTACAACTGGACCCTAGCCAACGGACCAGATGGCGCGGTGGCAGCGGACAAATTGATCATTGCTGGCGATTCATCTGGCGGCAACCTCGCCCTTTCAACCATCGCCTGGGCGCGCGATGAGGGATTGCGCGCCGCGGATGCAGTTTACGTGATGTCGCCACAAACAGATTTAACACTCTCAAGCCCGAGTTTGATCACCAACATTGAAAGCGATGTGATGCAGGGCGCAAGCTTCGGCCCTATTGTAAAGATGCCGAAAGGTGTTCGGTTGTTTTTCAGCAATGGTATGCATGGCATCGCGCCCAACAATCCCATTGTATCACCACTTCTCGGTGATCTGTCGAACTTGCCGCCAACCCTTATCCAGGCATCCAACGCTGAAATGTTTCTGGACGATGCTGTGCGCTACGCCAATAAAGCGAATGAAGCGGGAAGCCATGTCACCTTGCAGGTCTGGCCACATATGATGCATGTATGGCAAGCGTTTGAAGTACCGGAAGCCGATGAGGCGTTTGAGGAAGCGGGCGTGTTTTTGACTGACTTTCTGGACTAACTTCGTCCCATATCTGCGAGTTGAAAGCATGTGGAAAAGCGTAACTGGATCAGTCAGGTGATCCTGTTGTGTACATTAAGCGGGGAGAGAAGAAACTGACGGCGAGTTATTCTTCATCCCTATACGCTGCCCACAAATCAGGCCGACGCGTTTGGGTGAGTTTTTCAGATTGTGCCTGACGCCATTCCGCGAGTTTTTTGTGGTCGCCATTGGTGACCACATCGGGGATGTTTTCGCCTTCAAACTCTGCGGGGCGCGTGTATTGCGGATATTCCAGCAGACCGTTTTCAAAGCTTTCGTCGAGCTCACTCTCATTAGACCCCATCACACCGGGCAGAAGGCGGGTGGTGGCTTCAAGAAGCGTCATGGCCGCGACTTCGCCGCCGCAAAGAACATAATCGCCAACAGAAACCTCAATGAGATTGCGTTTGTCGATCACCCGTTGATCAATGCCTTCAAAACGGCCGCAAATGATCACGGCGCCCGGGCCCTGTGCGAGTTCACGCACGTAGTTTTGGGTCAATGGCTTGCCGCGTGGGCTCATCAAAAGGCGTGGGCGTGGGTCATCTTCAGGTGAAATGTCATCAATCGCGCGGGCAAGAATGTCGGGCTTTAAGACAAGGCCCGGACCACCGCCGGCCGGGGTGTCGTCGACTTTCTTGTGTTTGTCATAGGCATAGTCACGCAATTGCGTGGCGTTTAATGACCAAAGGCCCTTGTCCATGGCGCGGCCAATGATGGATGCGCCCAACGGGCCGGGAAACAGTTCAGGAAAAAGGGTAATGACATCAGCTTTGAACACGCAGATTTACTCCGCTTCAAACGCTTCGTCTTCATCAACGACGATTTCGCTTGGGGGCACGATCACGAGAAAACCTTCATCCAAATTGATCGTTGGTACGACCTTCTTGGTGAAGGGCAGTAGCTCGGTCGGGCCTTTTGTCGGGCGAATTTCAAGAACGTCGCCAGCGCCGTAATTTTGCACAGCGGCAACTTGGCCGATGGATGTGCCATCTTCAAGTTGCGCATCTAGGCCGATCAGGTCGGTATGATAGAAATCATCTTCGTCCGGCTCTGGCAGATTGTCGCGCAAGGTGAAAAGCTTCACCCCGTTCAAACCTTCCGCAGCGTTCCGGTCGGTCACGTCTTTTAGCCGCGCTATGACCATCGACTTTTGCAGCCGCGCTTTTTCGATCGTGATTTCAACACCACGACGATTGGTCAAAAGCGGGGAGTAAGATTTGATCGCAAGAGGATCCTCGGTGAAGGACTTAATGCGTACTTCACCGCGAATGCCATGGGCGGCGCCAATCTGACCAAGTTGGATTTTGTTGTCGCCGCCCATGAGATATTATTCTGCTGCGGCTTCTTCGCCAGCTGCTTCTTCAGCAGCAGCTTTAGCGTCTTCTTCAGCCTGACGCTTTTCTTCCAAACGCTCTTGAGCCTTTTTGCCTGGCTGCGCTTTTTGTGGGTTGTTTTTTGGCTCGCGCTTAAGCAAGTCAGCAGCGTCCAAGAAACGTGCAACACGGTCTGTTGGCTGTGCGCCAGCGCTCAACCAGTGCTGGATGCGCTCAACGTCAAGCTTAACGCGGTTTTCGTCGTCTTTTGAAAGCATTGGGTTGTAAGCACCAACACGCTCGATGAAGCGGCCGTCACGTGGTGCGCGAACGTCTGCAACAACGATGTGGTAGTAAGGGCGCTTTTTAGAACCGCCGCGTGCCAAACGAATTTTAGTTGCCATTTTTTGTCTCCTTAGATGGACTTTGAACCACTCAACAAAGAGCGGTAATTCTTCGTTATTTGTTTGGATTTGGATGACGATGAACCCGTGCAGGTTCGCCATTCAATTCAATGAGGTCTCCGGCCACAGCGCCAACGCGCTTAGCCACATTTTGGGAACCGATATTGTTGTCATCAATGTAGCTGACAACGGTTTCCCATTTGAGCGTGTTGAAGGTGTGATCAATCATTTTGCGCACAGCTTCAGTTGCATATCCTTTACCCGCACCATCTTTGGTCAGCGAGTAGGCGATTTCTGGTTCCGGCCAATCACCTGGGTTCCAGTGGCCAACCATGCCGATAAATTTACCGCTTGATTTTTCTTCGACGGCAAACATGCCATGGCCGCGCAAAGTCCAGTGCCCGATCAGCGTTGCGAATGAGCGCCAAGCTTTGCCGCGCTCCAGCGGGCCGCCAATAAATTGCGTCCATTCGCCATCAGCGATGAAGTCAGCATAGGCGTCAAAATCTTCCGGCTTAAAGGCGCGAAGGATCAAGCGCTCGGTCTCAAGTGTCGGGATGGAAACCACTTACTTCTTGCCCCCAAATTTGGGACCAAGACCAGGAAGGCCAGGGAAACGGGGTGCCGCGCCGCCTTTAAGAAGATCATCAACACTTGTTGGCAATTCTTTTGGCGCGTCAGGGGAAGGCAAACCGCCAAGGTCTGGCATTTGGCCGCCCATTTGCTTTTCCATTTCAGCAAGCATTTTTGGATCAAGCTGCGATGGGTCGATGTTTGGCATGCCGCCGCCCATTCCGCCCATCATTGAGCTTAGCGCGCCAGCCATGCCGCCTTTGCCTTTGGACATTTTTTTCATCATGTCGGCCATTTGGCGGTGCATTTTGATCAGTTTATTGATCTCTTGCACGGAGGTGCCGGAGCCCGCAGCGATGCGCTTGCGGCGCGAGGCGTTGAGCAATGCAGGGGTTGCGCGCTCTTTTTTGGTCATGGACTGGATGATGGCCACCTGACGGTCGAACATTTTTTCATCCACATTGGCACCGGCGAGCTGTTTTTTCATTTTGCCCATGCCGGGCATCATGCCCATTAGGCCGCCCATGCCGCCCATTTTTTTCATTTGAAGAAGTTGGTTTTTCAAATCATCAAGATCGAAAACACCTTTCTTCATCTTCTTGGCCATTTTTGCCGCTTCCTCTTGGGAAACGGTTTCAGCGGCCTTTTCAACAAGCGATACAATATCGCCCATGCCCAAAATCCGGTCAGCGACACGGGTTGGGTGGAAATCTTCTAGATCGTCAAGCTTTTCGCCAGTACCAAGCAACTTGATGGGCTTGCCGGTAACCGCGCGCATAGAAAGCGCTGCGCCGCCACGGCCGTCACCATCGATACGGGTTAACATGATGCCTGTAATGTCGACGCGCTCATCGAAGGAGCGTGCGAGATTGACCGCATCTTGACCGGTCAAGCTATCGGCAACGAGCAAGATCTCGTGTGGGTTGGTGGCCGCTTTAATTTCAGCGGTTTCCGCCATCAATTCTTCATCGATGTGGGTACGACCCGCGGTATCGAGGAAAAGAACGTCATAGCCGCCAAGCTTGGCTTCGTTCTGCGCGCGTTTGGCGATTTCGACGGCGGTTTGGCCTGCAACAATTTCAAGCGTATCAACGCCGATTTGTTCGCCGAGAACCTTAAGCTGTTCCATCGCTGCTGGACGACGCGTATCCAAAGAAGCAAGAAGAACTTTTTTGTTCTGCTTTTCTTTTAAGCGCTTGGCGATTTTACCGGTTGCGGTGGTTTTACCCGCACCTTGCAAACCAACCATCATCACCGCAACAGGTGGTGTCGATTTGAGATCGAGCGGGCTCGCTTCGGTGCCCAAAACGGCAACAAGCTCGTCATTGACGATTTTGACAACTTGTTGGCCAGGCGTAATTGATTTGGTGACTTCAGCGCCAACGGCGCGGTCGCGTACTTGTTCGATAAAGCCGCGAACAACTTCCAAAGAAACGTCAGCTTCAATCAGCGCGCGGCGAACTTCGCGCAGCGCTTTGTTCACGTCGTCTTCAGAAAGAGCGCCGCGGCCTGTCAGTCCATCAAAAATACCGCTTAGGCGGTCGGAGAGGCTTTGAAACATCCAAATATCCTTGTCGCGTTCGTTTCGGGGATCTTTTGTCACTAGATGGTGTTTTGATCTTCAAATTGAAAGACCAAATGCCCATATGCGTTTGACACCCACGGGCGCAACGCGCTGATGGATGTTGACCCCTTGCATCACGTCGTTTCGCGCACAAGGTAGTGACTCGAGATCGGCTCGAATTAGAACTTATTGGCCGCTCAATAGGCGATTGGGCGCAAAGAGTCAATTGAGATGGGGCTAAACTTGATGCGAGATGGGTAGAAATCTTGAAGCTTTTGCGCCATATAGGGCCTTCAAGTTCAAAATTTGAAAGATCAGTAAAATGAGCAATGATGCGGTTGCGTATCTAAAGATGAACGGTTTGGGCAATGACTTTGTAGTTATTGACGCCCGAAAACGTGCGCTCAATTTTACTGAGGACCGTGTGCGCTGGATCGCTGATCGGGAGCAAGGCATTGGCTGTGATCAGCTGATCATCATGGAAAATGCGCCCAGCGATGACGCTGATATTTTCATGCGCATCTATAATGCTGAGGGTGGCGAGGTTGATGCTTGTGGGAACGCAACGCGCTGCATTGGTCACCTTATGGCTGAAGAGCTTGGGCGCGCGGCGATCACCATTCAAACCAATGCGGGGCTTTTAAAGTCGGTAAAAGATGGTTTGCAGGTCAGCGTTGATATGGGCGTGCCGCGTCTTGAGTGGCAGTTGATCCCATTGGCAGAAGAGTTTGAAGACACAACCGGCATCGAATTGCAGGTTGGGCCGATTGACAATCCAATACTGCATACGCCGTCAGTGGTGAATGTGGGCAATCCGCACGCGATTTTTTGGGTCAAAGACCTGGAAGACTATGATCTATCGCGGCTTGGCCCAATGCTTGAGAACCACCCGATGTTCCCAGAGCGCGCCAACATCACTTTGGCGCAGGTGATCTCGCCAACACATGTCAAAGTGAAAGTGTGGGAGCGCGGTGCCGGGTTGACCGAAGCTTGTGGCACAGCTGCGTGTGCAACCGGTGTTGCCGCTGTGCGCAAAGGATTTACCGAGCCCAAGATGGATATTGAGTTGCCGGGCGGTGTTTTGCAGATTGAATGGCGGACGCGCGATAAACACATCATTATGACCGGCCCTTATGAAATTGAGGGTGAGGGAACACTGCCGGCAGAACTTTTTGTGGGTGATGCTGCATGAGTGTCGAAACGCTAACTTTTGGCTGTCGGCTCAACACATTTGAATCTGAAGTGATGAAAGATCAGGCCAAAAATGCGGGGCTTGATAATGTCATCATCGTCAATTCATGTGCGGTGACCCAAGAGGCTGTACGCCAAACAAAGCAAGCGATCCGCAAGGCGCGTCGCGAAAACCCTGACGTTAAAATTGTTGTCACTGGCTGTGCGGCACAGACCGACGCCGAAGGCTTTGCCGATATGGGTGAAGTGGACCTTGTGGTCGGCAATGCGGAGAAAATGAAAGCTGAGACTTATCAGGGCATGAAGTTCGGCATGGGCGGCAACTCCAAAATTCTTGTCGATGACATTATGAGCGTCAAGGAAACCGCCGGGCACCTGATCGAGGGGATGGATGGCCGCGCGCGGGCCTTTGTGCAGGTGCAAAATGGCTGCGATCACCGCTGCACATTCTGCATCATTCCTTATGGCCGTGGGCCGTCTCGTTCGGTGCCGATGGGGGTTGTTGTCGACCAGATCAAAAAGCTCGCGGACAATGGCGTTGGCGAAGTGGTGCTCACTGGCGTTGATATTACGTCATACGGACCAGATTTACCGGGCAAGCCGTCGCTTGGCGCGTTAACACAGCAGATTTTGAAACATGTGCCGCAGCTAAAACGTCTGAGGATTTCATCGATCGATTCTATCGAAGCCGATGAAGCTTTGATGGATGTTCTAAAGTCAGAACAGCGCTTGATGCCGCATCTGCATCTGTCGCTGCAGTCGGGCGACAATATGATTTTAAAGCGCATGAAGCGGCGGCACCTGCGCGAAGATACGATCAATTTTGTGAATGAGGCGCGTGCGCTCCGGCCGGATATGGTTTTCGGCGCGGACATAATTGCAGGCTTCCCGACGGAAACGGATGAGATGTTCGCGAACTCAATGAAAATCGTTGAAGAGTGTGATCTGACTTATTTGCACGTGTTCCCATATTCAATTCGTCCCGGCACACCGGCTGCGAAAATGCCGCAAGTCGACAAGCGTGTCGCGAAAGAGCGGGCAGCGCAATTGCGGGCAGCAGGTGAGCGGCAACATCAAAAGTTCTTGGCGCGCCAGATTGGAGAAACGCATCAAGTGCTTATTGAGCGCGACAATATTGGACGCACCGAACAGTTTGCGCCAATCATCATTGATGGCACAGAACCGGGACAGAT
>CAJXLH010000138.1 GCA_913055925.1 uncultured Maritalea sp.
AGCTTAGCTTTAAGCTCTTCAGCTTCAGCTTTTGCAACGCCTTCTTTAACAGGCTTAGGTGCGCCTTCAACGAGATCTTTCGCTTCTTTCAAGCCAAGGCCTGTGATGCCGCGAACTTCTTTAATCACGTTGATTTTCTTGTCGCCAGCAGATGTCAAGACAACGTCAAACTCGTCTTTTTCTTCTGCAGCAGCGCCACCAGCGTCGCCACCAGCAACAGCAGCAACTGCAACTGGAGCAGCAGCTGAAACGCCCCATTTGTCTTCAAGCATTGTAGAAAGTTCAGATGCTTCAAGAACTGTTAGAGATGATAGTTCTTCAACGAGCTTTTCTAGATCAGCCATTGTATTTTCCTTGTTTATTTCAATTCGAACTGTGGTGTTGATGCGAAGGCGCTATGCCGCTTCTTCGCCCTTTGTTGAATATGCTGAGATAACTCGCGCAATTTGACCGCCAGGTGCATTAAGAACCGCAGCAACTTTCGTTGCAGGCTGCTTAACAAGACCAGCAAGTTTCGCACGAAGTTCATCAAGACTTGGTAGATCAGCCAACGCAGCAACGTCTTTTGCTTCAAGCTTGGTTTCACCCATTGCACCGCCAAGAACGACATATTTGTCATTTGACTTTGCGAACTTTGAAGAAATTTTCGCCGCTGTGATCGGATCTTCTGAGTATGTCAGAACTGTTGGACCAGTGAGGAACTCACCGAAATCCGCGATATCAGCATTTTCAAGAGCGAGCTTGGCAAGGCGGTTTTTCGCAACTTTGACATAACCACCGGCTTCTTTCATCTGCACACGCAGATCTTCCATGTCGGCGACTGTCAAGCCTGAATAATGAGCTACAACGACAGAACCTGACGCGTTAAACGCATCCTGCAATGACGAGACCAGCTCTTGCTTTTCCGCTTTATCCACTGCTTCTCTCTCCACTATTGGTTTAAGCAAAAGCCTAAACCGTTACAGAATGTCACTTGATGTTTCGAACGAGCCGGAACGCCAAGCAACGGTGAAATGCCTGCCGACCGGCTTTGCCACGAAACTCATGACAAACTGGCCTGTTCGAACCGAAACAAATCACCCAAAGGGCAAATAAATTCGGTTGTCACTCCGTCTATTGTCGGCTGGATTATTAAGCCCGTTAAGGCGCCCACAGTCTCGGACAGGTCTTAATGACCTCCTCTCGGAGATCAAATCAGGTGACCAATGGCCACCTGAATTCTTGTTTGGCGCCGCTATGCGCCCGTTCAACTCAATCGATTACGACTGAACTGAAGCAACATCAACGTGAACGCCAGGGCCCATTGTTGATGAAAGCGCAACGCGCTTGATGAATGTACCTTTAGCGCCTGATGGCTTGGCTTTAGCAACAGCGTCAGTAAACGCTTTGATGTTTTCAGCCAACTTTGCTTCGTCGAAAGAAGCTTTGCCAACGCCAGCGTGCAAGATACCTGCTTTTTCAACGCGGAATTCAACAGAACCCGCTTTAGCAGCTTCAACAGCAGCTTTTACGTCTGGTGTAACTGTGCCAACTTTTGGGTTTGGCATAAGGTTACGTGGACCCAAAACTTTACCCAAGCGACCAACCAAAGGCATCATGTCAGGAGTTGCAATGCAGCGATCGAAATCGATATTGCCTTTTTGCACTTCTTCAACGAGCTCTTCAGCACCAACGATATCTGCGCCTGCAGCTTTCGCTTCGTCAGCTTTCGCGTCACGAGCAAAAACAGCAACACGAACCGAACGACCTGTGCCGTTTGGTAGCGCAACAACGCCACGAACCATTTGGTCGGCGTGACGTGGGTCAACACCAAGGTTCATTGCGATTTCGATGGTTTCATCGAATTTAGCGCTCGCATTGCCTTTTACAAGAGCAACAGCCTCTTCCAAGGCGTACAACTTTTTGCGATCAACAGCTTCACGAGCAGCTGCAGTACGTTTACCTACTTTAGCCATTTCGCTTACTCCTGAACCTCAAGACCCATCGCGCGGGCAGAGCCAGCGATCTGACGCATTGCTGCTTCAATATCGTGCGCGTTCAAGTCTTTCATTTTCTTCTCAGCGATTTCACGCAATTGATCTTGCGAGATTGACGCTGGTACTTCGTGACCAGGCTTTTGAGAACCTTTTTGAAGCTTCAAAGTTTGCTTCAAGAAGTAGCTCACTGGCGGTTGCTTCATTGTGTATGTGAAGCTTTTGTCCGCGAAAATAGTGATCGTCACCGGAATCGGTGCGTTCTTTTCCATTTCCTGCGTCGCCGCGTTAAACGCCTTACAGAATTCCATGATGTTCAAACCACGCTGACCTAGCGCTGGTCCGATTGGGGGTGACGGCGAGGCTGAACCTGCCGGCACTTGGAGCTTCAAATAGCCCTCAATCTTTTTTGCCATTGTCGTGCCTTATAATTTGCGCCTGCAACATGCAGACTGTTCACAACCCGTGCGGTCCGAGCTTCAGGTATTAGCTTGGCAAGCCAACACACTCTCCCACACGATTTAATGGGTTAAGCCTTTTCGACTTGCCCATATTCCAATTCGACCGGCGTCGCACGACCAAAGATTGAAACCTCAACCTTGAGCCTTGCACGCTCCTCATCCACCTCTTCAACGATACCGTTAAAGCTCGCAAATGGGCCGTCTGATACGCGAACCGTTTCGCCAACTTCAAAGCTGATAGATGGCTTCGGACGATCCACACCTTCTTGTACCTGATGCAAAATCGCATTCGCCTCTGCTTCCGAAATCGGAATAGGCTTATGCTCAGAACCCAAAAAGCCAGTGACCTTTGGTGTATTCTTGATCAAGTGAAATGTCTCATCGGTCAGTTCCATTTTCACAAGAACATAACCAGGGAAAAATTTGCGCTCTGCGTCAACCTTGCGGCCGCGGCGCACTTCAACAACCTTCTCGGTTGGCACCAAAACATCGTCAAATAGATGATCGAGCCCTTTGCTCACCACACCTTCTTTGATCGATTCAGCGACCTTGCGCTCGAAATTCGAATAAGCCTGGACGATATACCAGCGTTTTGCCATCAGTGAAAAACCTTAAAGCCCAACAACCTCACTTAGCCAATGCTAAGCAAGAAACCTACAAACCAAGCTACAATTTGGTCCGCCGCTAAGAAGAACACACTCGCCAAAGCAACCATGATCAAAACCATGATTGTTGAGATCAAAGTCTCATTGCGCGTAGGCCAAACGACCTTTGCAACTTCCGAACGGACCTGCTGCAAAAATGTAAACGGATTTGTCCGCGCCATAATAATCCCTTGATTCTACTAACGAAACTAAAGTTCGTGTGCCCATAACCAAATAGCCGCGCGAGTCGCCCGCACGGCTGGAGTTGGTGTAATAGACCCAGTTTAACGAAAACGCAACCCCAAAGGGCGTCAATTTTCAACGCCTAACGTATTTCAATTCCAGCACAAAACCTAAACACCGCGTTCATCCGAAGTTCAGTGACCGCTTTCTAGGTTCCCCGCACCAATTGCAACAAGGGGAACATGATGCAAACCAAACGAAAACTAGCACTAACGACCGCGATTTTCGCAACCGCATTTTCTGTTGGCGCCGCCCAGGCCGCTGACTGGATTGACGCCGTATCAGTTCAAAACAACGGCATTGACGTAGTCCCAATTGAGGTCAAATCGAACGGGCATAGCTACACAAGCATAAAAACCAACAAACACCGCTTCTCATTCAGCCTTTACGCCAAAGCCAAAAGCGGAAAACGCATCGTTGCAGCTGCGCTTGGCACATCCAACGCCACGAATTACTTTGAAGCGGATGGCTCCGGCCATTGGACAAAGCGTTTTAACGGCCGCGACGTTGCCAACGGCACCCTGCGCACCTGGCAAACAAATCGACAATTTGATGTGCCCGTTTCCAAAATCAATTGGGTCGGTCAAAACCCGGTTGAGCGCTGCAACGCACTATTGGCCAGTAAACGAGCACAAGGCAGCTCACGCTTTAGCATTCTCAACAAGGTCCAAAGCACTTCGGCTAAGGCCTACTTTAAGCTCAATGCAGTGGCCGCGAGAAAGAACAAGGCGAAAAATCACTCCTGGACAATCAGCTCATCGACCGATCAGAGCCATTCAATGCAATACACTGTGTCTGTGAAATGCCTGCCAAGCAGCACCGTCGGCAACAAAATCATGAACTGATTGATAGCAAACCAAAGACACCATGATGCCGTGCAATAGCGCGGCATCGTTTGGTTTATGCCTTTGTCCCAATTTCGCTCGCCCACTTTTTTGCCCAACCGCGCAATGGATCAAGTTCGTCCATCAGTTCGGCGCCAAGCGGCGATAGCGTGTAGCCCTGATCTGATTGTACAATCAATTTCGCCTCCGACAGCATTTTCAGCCGACCATTCATCACCGATGGCGAAACACCACCGCACGCCGATTGTAATCCGCGAAATGTTTTCGGCCCCTGCCGCAACTCCCACATCAGGCGTAAATTCCAGCGCTGCCCCAACAAATCAAACAGTGCCATAATCGGCACACCACTTGTTGATCCGCGCACTGGCTTGTTCGGTAAAACCATAAGGAATTGACTCGCTTCTTTTTTAGTAGCATAACAATGCTTCTATTTTCGTAGCACAACAAACGAGCGAGTTCCATGTTTCTTGTCGATTTTCACTTCACCAATATCGAAAACCTCACAAATGATCTCACAACGGCACACCGCCAACATCTGGCAGATGCCTATAAGTCGGGCGAACTTGCATTTGGCGGACCGAAGTCGCCACGAACCGGCGGGATAATCATTTCTCGTCACAAAGATCGCGATCACCTTGAAAGTTTGCTCGCCAGCGACCCTATCGTTTTGGCCGGTCTCGCGACATACGCAATTACTGAGTTCAACGTGGCGCTCACCGCAAAAGAATTTGAAAGCCTTTCAGCCTAGTCGCAGGATTGTCGTAATTTCGATTGTCGAAGCCAAAACTCTAGTATAGCGTCCTAGGTCTCAGCACTATTTGAGTTCCGAAAATGACAATACAGACTTGGCTCGCATTTTGCGCAGTTGCCGCCGTGAACATATTCAGCCCCGGCCCCGCCATCCTTTTGGCAATCACCAATGGCGCGACCAAAGGTATGCTCGCGGCCCTTGTTCAAGCGCTTGGCAACGCACTTGGGCTGTTTGTCGTCTCGCTGGCCTCAATCATTGGCGTCGGCGCGCTTCTCGCCGCATCGGCGACCGCATTTATGGTGGTGAAATTCATAGGCGCTGCATATCTGATCTATCTCGGCTTCAAGCAATTCCGCGCCCGCAACCAACCTGCGTTCAATCCAGATGCTACGTACAATAGCGCTAAAAGCTACGGCAGAACCTTTTCTGAAGGTTTCATGATCGCGGTGACGAACCCAAAGGCGATTCTTTTCTTCATCGCCCTCTTCCCACTGTTTTTGGATCAAGAGCGAAGCATTGCCGGTCAGTTCATCATCATGACGATCTCATTCCAGATCATCTCAATAATCTCTCTCACAAGCTACGCCTTGTTGTCTCGCACCGCAAAGTCGCTCTTTGCGCGACCTCGCTTTACAAAAATGTTCCGCACACTAACGGGCGGCGTTTTCGTATCGATGGGGATTGGTCTTTTGAAAGTCAGCGCCGCGCAACGCTAGACAGCATTGACAAGCTCTGCTCGAATTAGGCCCCGCAAACTGTTCCCAACAAGCAGCTCATCCGCCGCTTGCAAATCGCTCACGCCTAGCAATACTTCCTTTGCCTTGCCCTGATCGAGGAGACTTTGCCGCAACACGCCGGGGAGCAAGCCTGAAGAGAGCGGTGGTGTTGCAAGCACATCGTCTTGTAGGACGAACACATTTGTGATCGTGCCTTCGCAAACCTCGTCGCGTTCATTCAAGAAAACCAATTCATCGATCCCCTCGGGCAATCCTGCACGCGCCGCGTTATAAAGCTCACGTCTGGTGGTCTTGATCCCAAGCCATGGATCGTCCGAACGAAGCTGTTGCTGTGCGATGGCAACTTTCCAAATCGTTCCCTCAGGCAGTGGCGTGAAAGGCCAACTTTCAAGTTTGATATCACCACCAAGACCAATGGAGAGACGCAAACGTTCAGCTTCATTGCTGACGAAATGATCGAGCAAACCTTCCAGCGCAACTGGCGCGATGCCAAGCTTCTCGCAACTGCGCGCCAAACGCGCCAAATGCAACACACGGTTATGAACACCCTCCTCCGGCGTCCAGCGCATGGTTTCAAAAACTCTTAAGTCTTTAGGAGCTTGGTCGCGTATCGCGCTTTCCATAACGCCTCCTCATATTCAGCCTCAGCGGTGCTATCATAAACAACACCACCGCCAACATTGAAACGCAATCGCTGACCATTTTTCAAAATGGTGCGGATCGCCACATTGAACTCAGAACTCCCATCCGGCGCCCACCACCCAATTGTGCCGCAATAAATTTCCCGGTTCCAACGCTCCAATTCAGCGAGGATTTCCATTGCCCGAATTTTCGGCGCACCAGTTATCGAACCACAAGGAAAGAGCGCCGAAAAGATTTCACCCAACGAGGTTTTCTTCGACAAACTACCCGTTACCAAACTTGTCATTTGATGCACGGTCGCAAAGCTTTCGACCTCGAACAGCTTAGGCACTTTCACACTACCGATCTCGCAAATGCGCGATAAATCATTTCGCATCAAATCGACAATCATCAGATTTTCAGCGCGATTTTTCTCGTCTTGCGCCAAGAACACTTTGTTCGCCGCATCTTCGTCCAGATCGTCGCTGCGGGGTTGTGTCCCTTTCATGGGCTGCACTTCAATTTTGCCTTCCCCGTCGGTGCGGAAGAACAATTCGGGAGATCGGCACAAAATGTCGGGCAAGCCTTGCTGCTCAATCAACGCGCCATATTGCACTGGCTGTTGCGCCTCCAGCGCCGCATAGAGCGCCCGGGAAGGAGCAGACGTGATCGCTTCAATCGGGAACGTCAGATTGGCCTGATAAATATCACCGGCTTCAATATATTCGTGAACCCGCTT
>CAJXLH010000139.1 GCA_913055925.1 uncultured Maritalea sp.
TGACCCCTCACAATCGCGCCAAGCCTGGTGACTATGCTGAAACTGTTTTGCTTCCGGGCGACCCTTTGCGCGCCAAATGGGTTGCAGAAAACTTCTTTGACGATCCTGTTCTCGTCAATGATGTGCGCAACTGCCTCGGCTACACGGGCACATACAAAGGCAAACCAGTTAGCGTGCAAGCATCAGGTATGGGCCAACCTTCTCTGTCGATCTATGTCAACGAACTCATTGACACTTACGGCGCGAAAAACCTCATTCGCATCGGCACGTGCGGTGGCTTGAACAAAAAAGCTAAAGTTCGCGACATCATCTTGGCCATGTCCGCCTCAAACGAAGGCACAATGTATCACGAGATGTTTGGCAAGTTTTCTTATGCGCCGACAGCAGACTTCTCACTACTTCGCAAAGCGGCAGATCTAGCAGACGAAAAAGGCCATACCTGGCACGCAGGCGGCATTGTGTCTTCAGACAGCTTTTATCAACCCCTTGGTTTGGATGCTTACAAGCCCCTTACCGCCCACGGCATTCTTGCCGTTGAGATGGAAGCCGCAGCGCTTTACACAATTGCGGCGCAAAAAGACTGCCGCGCGCTGGCCATTTGCACAATTTCCGATTGCTTGATCACGGGCGACGAAATCGACGCAGACCAACGCCAAACATCACTTACCGACATGGCAACATTGTCGCTTGAATTGGCGGCAAGCCTGTAACGGTTTGATTGCGGCAGTTCACCGAATCTCTTAGCGTCCTCAAACATAGTTTTTGAGGACGCTTTTTTATGAGATGTTTAGTGGCAGGTGGCACCGGATTTCTGGGCGGCGCAATTGCAAACACTCTGGTTGACGCGGGCCATGACGTGGCTGTCCTCACGCGTGGCACGTCCATAAATCGAATACCCAAAGGGGCAAAACTCGTCTCCGCAGATCGTCACAATGACTTAAGCGCGGTTGTACCCGATGCATTTGATTGGGTTTTTGACAGCTGTGCATACGCGCCTGATCACGTCGAAAAACTGCTTGATGCCGTTGGACCTAACATCAAGCGTTACGTTTTCATCTCGTCTATTTCGGTCTATGAGAATTTCAATCAAAAGGGCATTACCGAAGCCGAAAAAGCGCCTGCCGCGACGGATGAACAAATCGAAATGGCGCGCAATCTTGACGATGCACAAAAAGGCAGCGCCGGTTCCTATATGAGCGCATACGGACCGCTGAAACGGTCATGCGAGATCAAAGCTGAAGAAATGCTGGGCGATCGAGCGACATCGCTGCGCGTTGGTTCGCTGATCGGCAAGGGCGACTATACAGATCGGTTCACGTGGTGGGTCAGAAGGATTGAAGAGGCAAAGGGCGAACGACAACAAATTGTTGCGCCAGCACCATCGAACCGTGCGGTGCAAACCATCGACGTTTATGATGTGGCTGATTTTGCACTCCAATGTGCTGACAAAAAGATTGGTGGTTCATTTAACGTCACGGGCCGCGAAATCACCCTAAATGAACTCATCAACCAGATCGCTAAGGCAACAGGCACAAAGCCTGAAGTCAAATGGCGCAAAGAAGACGACTTTTCATCTGTCGGTGCCGCCATGTGGACAAGTGTCCCTTTGGCTTTGCCGCTAGAATCTAACTTCAAACACATGTTGGAAGTCAGCATCGACAAAGCTGTTGCTAAAGGGTTGCGCTTACGCCCCTTGAGCGAGACGTTAGAGCCATTGTTGGCATGGGACCGCTCGCGCCGAGAAATCGCCCTCAAATGCGGATTAACGCCAAGCCAAGAAAAACAACTATTGGAAATTACCGACTGACTGCTATCTGAATCTATCCGCGCGGATCAACTTTTAAACTCGCGATGGTGGCCTCAAGCATCTCAAGAAATGCCTGCGCGCGCTCGATATTCTTGCGTACTTCTTCAGCCTTCTCATCTAAAAACAACTCTCCGTCAAAATCTTGGTTTTGCCCATCCCAAAACCCGGTGAGTTTTTTTATATCTGCCAAAGAAAATCCGGCATCCTGCGCTTTTCCGATGACATCTAGGCGCTCAAGTACATCTTCTGGATAGTCGCGATAACTATTTGACGAGCCTTCTTCAGGGACGGACGCAATCAAGCCTTCCCGCTCATAGAAGCGAATTGTATCGCGACTTAAGCCGCTCAACTTTGCCAATTTGCCAATCCGCAATTTACGCCTCAATTCAAAACCGTTGACTACACTCCATGGTTTTACTATAGATCACATAACGGTTCAAACAGAGTTGGAAAGTGTCCCCAACTTCTGAAAGCGGGAGAGAACAATGTCAGGCCTATGTCAAAGCTGCTCAATGCCACTCAAAAAGGACCCTGCCGGTGGTGGCTCGGAGGCAGACGGGACAAAGAGCACTAAATATTGCTCCCTTTGTTATGAAAATAGTGCATTCAAGCAGCCAGATTTCACCGCCAAGCAAATGCAGGACTTCTGTATCGAACAGCTACAAAAACAAGGTATGCCAAAACCGATGGCTTGGCTGTTTACGCGCGGCATTCCAAAACTGGAACGTTGGCAAGCATGACCCTCGCTGATCGCCTCGCCTGCGCATTAGAGCGCAATGATGAAGAACCAAATATCAAACTTGCGCAAAACTTGGCTGAACAAAAGGATATTTCCGGCGAAATCTTGGAACTGTTCGGCATCGTCAATCACGGCTCCAAATCACAAAAACATGACGCGATAAAAGTCTTGTACGAATTGGCGGCGCTTCGATCCGAAGCGTTTGGAGACAAAGTGAAATTTGCGATTGATCTGCTGGACACCAAGGACAATCGGGTTGTCTGGGGCGCGCTAACGCTTGTGTCGGAGATCTCACACACTGACCCTGATCAGGTATTTCGCAAATTGAAGAAGATCTCCAATGCGGCCGAAAACGGCTCTGTCATTGCGAAAGACAGAGCGTTTGAAATACTTGTTAAACTGGCAAGTTACGCTGACTATTCAACCGAGATCACATCTCAAATTGAAGCAACGCTTCAAACGGCGGCACCAAACCAACTGCCAATGTATGCAGAAAAATCCGTTTCGGCGTTTTCGGGTCGAAACCCTGAAAGTGTAATTGAAATACTTCAAAACCGGATCGATGACCTTGCGACCGAAGCCAAAAGAAAACGCCTTCAAAAGGTCATTAAAACCCTTCAAAACCCGCCTTCTCTTCCTGCTTTGTCTTGAATAAATCTCTCGCGACCCCAGATCTGAGTTTTTGGGGGCAGCATGAATAGAAAAAACTTGGCAATTTGGTTTGTTGGCACGAGCTATATTTGGCTAGTCACCAGTGTATTGGTCGCTGGAGCATTTTACCCAGGTTACAATCATATTTCGCAGTTTATGAGCGAACTTGGGGCAGTTGGTGCGCCGCATGATGCGCTTATGAACATGGCTGGGTTTTTCGGCACAGAAATTCTATTTGTCGTCGGTTTGATCTTAGCCCTTTCGCTTACGCCAAAAACAAAAACCAACATCATCGGATTATTGTTTTTGTTTGGATACCCAGTCGCTGTTTCGGTTTCCGCTTGGGCACCTTGCGATGCTTTTTGCCGCCCTGAAGAACCAAGCCTTACGCACATCATACACATGGCTTCTGCGCTATTTGGCTATTTGTGCGCGATCATCGGCCTATCCCTCTTGTCGCGACAGAGTGGGCAGGCAAACCCCTCAAAGCTCATACGCATGTCGGGCTACGCACTCGCGCCTATACTCATTGTTGCTTTCGGCAGCATGACGCCAGACAACGCATATGCTGGTGCCATTCAGCGTCTCGCAGAAACGACATTATACGGCTGGACAATTTGGTGGATGACCACGTTGCCAAACAACGATCAAGCACGTTCCGCATAAACCATCCCAACAAGAATTAAACTTTGCCCTTTTTTGGACGTGTTTAGTTCCCTTAATAATAGGTAAATCCAAATGGGGATGCGAAATGCTCGACAACAATAACGCGGCGCGCTTGCGCGAAGGCGTCAAAAATCTTGAAACCATGACGCGGTTTGCGCTTGCGGTGCTTGCGCTTGCCAGCGGGGTCTACACCTATCTTGGCGTGCGTAGCCTTCTTGATGGTTCCGCAGATATGGTTTTTGCCGCCGCCATTATTTACTCGGTGGCTGTTTCAGTCGGCATTTATGCCTTTTGGACTTACATGATGAAGTTCTTGCCCCTCATGCGCGATAATGCTCGTCGCATGGCACTTGTCGGGGTTATGGGCTTGGGCAGCTTGATGATTGTTGCCATGTCCTCTTGGCTCAACGCAGCAGCCCTTGCTGGTTCTGCAGCACTCGAGCAGCATTTGGCGGTAACGCTTGAAGACTATGTCGGAGATCTCGATGCCGCTCATGGTAACGCCCTCTCCGCGCAAAGCCTCTTGCCAGATGTTCAACGGGCTTCGGTTCGTTTTTCGCGTCTTGCTGCCGATGAACGCCAATCGGGTGCCCTAACAGGAACATCAGGTTCCGGCTCAGTTGTGCAGCTTCTCACCCAGATGTCAGCACAATTGGACGAGCTGGGCGGCACCATCACCGCGTCACAATCGACGGTGGCCGAGTTGTTTGGCCAAGGATCAACCCATCTAGCGAATATGCGCGCATTGGTTTCAGGCGAAGGCGACGTGCAACCACGTGCTGACAAATTTGCTGCCGAGGCCATTGCCCTCACCGGCGTTATTGCTGCCCTGCAGGAAACATCTATCGCCTCTTCGGTTTCCCGTGCGGCTGAAGATCTCTCTCTTGGCTTTATCGCACCCGTAGCAGATGGCGGAACTGCCGATCTGGCCGCACGTCAGGACGAGGTGATGCAATCGGTGATGGGCGCGGTTCAAGCCCAGTCTGCCGCGCTAAAATCTGCTGCTGACCAAATTTTGGCGCAGCCAAAAGTAGAGGCGAAACGCTTCGTTCCATTGGCATCAGCTGAAGCGGTTTTGCTTTACGCGCGCGACTTTCTGCCGAGTTGGGCCGGCGCCATTTCCATCGACTTGTTGCCGATGGTCTTAGTATTCGTACTTGCCGTGGTTTATTCAGCAAGCCGCCGCGAGGCACGTACATTGGATGCCGCAGACAAATTTACGGCCGCAGAGATGATGCGTGCCGTTAGCCTATTCAATGAAATGAGCGCTGCAACAAAACAAGCGGCGCAAACGCATAACGGTGAGCAGGAAGCAACAGCGCGGCAAACGCAATCTGAGGATGAAAGCAAGTCAGCCGAAATTGCTTCAACTGATCCCAATGTCACACCAATCGACGCGGCAAAACGAGGCGACAAATCGTGACGACAACCGAAACGGCGCCCCTGAAGGAGCGATTTGGTTTCCCGACTGACGCCAATCTCATGCGCGCCATTTTTGTCGGCTTGCTCATGGGCACGGCTGGGGTGCTCTATATGGACTTCACTGACCTGTCGCAACAAAATGCGGCCAATGCCTTACCAGACGCGCCGCCAATTTTGCCCGCCATTGAACGTCCTGAAATCGACCCGAATGCGCCTCAATTTTTGCCGACAAAACGCATTCAGATTGACGAAGATACCCTCAACGCACCGCTTAACATTGAATTGGCGGCAGATGGCATATTGAAATTCACAGGCCGAATTGATCCGGGCGCCGCAGAGCGTGTTGTTGAACAGCTTTCCGCCCAAGCCGAGTATGTGAAAACGGTTGAGCTAAACTCCCCCGGCGGCTCTGTGCGCGATGCACTTAAGATCGGCGCGCTCTTCCGCGAGGCTGGCTTTGAGACAAAGGTGCCGGACGGCGGCTATTGCGCATCATCATGCCCGCTGGTTTTTGCTTCAGGCACAGCGCGGATTGCAGGCAACACAGCAACAATTGGCGTGCACCAAATTTATGGTGCAACGGCAAATATTTCGGCACCTCAAGCCATGTCAGACGCCCAGGTGACAACAGCGGAAATCACACGACACCTCAATGAAATGGGTGTCGACAGCAAGCTTTGGCTTCACGCATTGGATACGCCACCGCAAAAACTCTACTATCTCACCGATCAAGAGTTGAAAGACTATAAGTTGGCGACAAAAGTCGACTAGTCAACTTAGTTTAATGCTGGGAAACGGTGAAATGGTCCAAACCATTCCCATATGGCACCCTCGGATTCACCAAGACCCAAATGAAAACGGCGCAATATGCAATCCGATCAAAAACTCCTACAAATTCAGGAATTGTGAACGCGGCATAAGTGCAGCTTACTAATGCAATCACAGTCGCTAACGCTGCGATTTTTTGTTTTTTGCAGGCGCCCAACAGAATATGCATCACCAGCCCGAGCAACAGGAAAAGGGTCGATGCAATGAAAAACCAACCGTGTCCATTTGCCAATGGCTCTTCAATAAAGACACCTGCCTCCACCGAAGTGCGCCGGTAAATCCCGGCGCCAATCATAGCCAAACCAAAAAGCGCAAATGGCCAGTCTCGTTTGAGACCCTTCTTGTCTTGCAGTGCGTCAATGAAAAAGCAAAACCCCAATCCAACAAGGCCAGCTCGCATGATCCAACTGTTCATGTTCTGACGGCCCGCCAATTCACCGGTTGCTTGTGATACCCAATCATATTCAATGGTCGAATAAAGTGGCGCCACGAGTGCTGCGAGCGTGAAGATCACTGTGCCAAGAAGCGCCCAATTTTGACTATTCTTATTCATTTGTCGCAAGTATTTTATCCAATATCCAACCATCAAATCACACGCCGACAAACATTTACTTAACGCATTCGCGAAGTTTCGATTTTGGCCCTTCAGGTAGCGTAGGACGTTGAGCGAGGTGGCAAATATAAAACGAGCCAAACAAAGCTGATAAAGAACATCAAGCGCTGCAGTAGTCCTGCAATCTCAGGGAGCTGCCACATCGCCAACGGTAAGATGACGGAGGACATCGCAGCAATCGCGGAAAAAACGATATCCAGTTTCTGGCGCATACTGAACATCCGCCAAGCCACGCCGACGCCATAAGCGAACCCCATTAATGTCGCGAACACAGAATGCAAAAAGACA
>CAJXLH010000140.1 GCA_913055925.1 uncultured Maritalea sp.
AAAGACCACCTGCGCATAGGCCATTGGGTCTGGCGGGACTTCGTTTGACCCACCATATGGAATACCCAAACCACCGCCCACGTCGACGTGTCGAATATTGTGTCCTTCTTCGCGCAACTCACCCACAAGTTCAGCGAGCAGTTTGAACGCATTGTCAAAAGGCTCAAGTTCGGTGATCTGAGAGCCGATATGCATGTCGATGCCGGTGGCGTCGAGATGATCAAGCTCAGCAATGCGTTTATAGACTTCGCTTGCCCGCTCAAACGGAATGCCGAACTTGTTTTCGGCCTTGCCAGTTGAGATTTTCGCGTGTGTTTTGGCATCGACATTGGGGTTGATGCGCACAGAAACGGGCGCGATTTTCCCCATGGATTTAGCGACCTCATTGAGGCGTTCCAATTCAGGTTCGCTCTCCGCGTTAAAACATTTGATGCCCGCTTCAAGTCCCAGGCGCATTTCTTCGTGGGTTTTGGCCACGCCCGAAAATACAATTTTGTTGCCCGGAATGCCCGCTTTCAGTGCGCGCTTTAACTCGCCTAGTGATACCACGTCCGCGCCAGCACCCATTTGTGCCACCAGCTTTAGCATTGCTTGGTTCGAGTTGGCCTTCATGGCATAACAAACAAGCGTGTCGACGCCCTTGAACGCCTCCTGCATCACCTTGATGTGGCGCGTGAATGTGGCTGTTGAATAGACATAAAATGGCGTACCGACATCGCCTGCCAATTCCGTCAGGTCAACATCTTCGGCGTGCAGCTTGCCGCCTTTATACTGAAAGTGATGAACCATTTTTCGGCCTATGCTTGATTGTCGTCAGCCAAGATCTCGCGCCAGCGTTTCACTTGCTCGAGGACATTCTTTGGTGATGTGCCGCCATAAGATGTTCGCGACTTCACAGAGTTTTCAACGCTCAGAACTTTAAAGACACGGCTGTCGATGCGCTCATCAACTTCCTTCAAATCTTCAATGGTCAGGCCATCAAGATCGCAGCCTTTTTCTTCAGCTTTGGCAACGGCTGCACCGGTGATGTGGTGAGCATCGCGGAACGGAACATTCGCCTCACGCACGAGCCAGTCGGCCAAGTCTGTAGCCGTTGAGAAACCAGAACCGGCTGCGTCGCGCATGGCTTCGCGATTGACTTTGAGGTCGTTGATCATGCCTGTCATCGCCGCAAGCGCGAGAGAAAGACTATCAAAGGCGTCGAATGCGACTTCCTTGTCTTCCTGCATGTCTTTTGAATAGGCGAGGGGCAGCCCTTTCATCACGGTCATGAGTGATGTGAGTGCGCCCATGATCCGGCCGATTTTGGCGCGGATCAATTCCGCTGCATCAGGGTTCCGCTTTTGCGGCATGATCGAAGAGCCAGTGGAGAACTTGTCCGACAGGGTCACAAATCGGAATTGCGCCGTGGACCAAATCACCAACTCTTCGGAAAGGCGTGACAAATGCATCGCGCAAATTGACGCGCAGCTCAAGGCTTCCAATACGAAATCGCGATCTGCTACAGCGTCCAATGAGTTTGCGGTTGGGCGCTCAAAACCGAGCGCTTCCGCCGTCATTTCTCGGTCGATGGGGAAGGATGTGCCAGCAAGTGCTGCTGAGCCCAGTGGGCTTTCATTTAACCGTTTGCGCGCGCCGTAAAAACGCGAGACATCTCGGCCGAGCATTTCGACATAGGCGAGCATATGGTGACCAAAAGTCACAGGCTGTGCGCTTTGCAAATGCGTAAAGCCTGGCATTACTGTCGCCGCTTCTTCTTCCGCGCGATTGACCATCTCCAGCTGCAGCGTTTTGATCTGGGCGATGAACATGTCCAAACAGTCGCGAACGTACAGTTTAAAGTCTGTCGCCACTTGGTCATTGCGCGAACGGCCGGTGTGCAAACGGCCAGCAGGTTCGCCAATAATTTCTTTCAAACGCGCTTCGACATTCATATGAATGTCTTCAAGTGCGCGCGAAAAAGTGAACGATCCGCTATCAATTTCTGATCGCACTTGATCTAGACCAGCAAGGATCGCATCCCTATCTTCTAGGGTGAGAATTCCAGTGGCAGCCAGCATGGTGGCATGGGCTTTTGAGCCTTCTATATCTTGTTTATAGAAGCGCTTGTCGAAATCGATGGAGGCGTTTATTTCCTCCATGATGGCGTCGGGCCCAGAAGCGAAGCGGCCGCCCCACATTTGATTGCTCATGCTGACCTCTCTTTAAAGGAGATGAAATGTCTGAAAACCAAGACAAAGAACCGCGAAAACAAGTCAATAAGAAGTTGTCTGGTGGCGCTTTGATCGGCGTTGGCATAGCTATAGCGACCGCGGTTTGGGTTAGCAATGGCGGCGGCGGACAAAATGGTTCGGCTGAACCGACGCTATACGCAGCGTCCCCAGCGATTGAGGGGGCGATTGATGCTGCCGCGCTAGGCGAACTTGCAGCTTTCCGCGCCACAGCCAAAGGTGAGGGATATCCCGAAATCAGCTTTGTTTCTGACGCGGGCGAGATGGTAGGTTTTGATCATTTTGAAGGCAAAGTGACGTTGGTGAATTTTTGGGCCACTTGGTGCGCACCATGTCGGGCAGAAATGCCGGCGCTGGATGCGCTGCATGCCAAATATCAAGACCAAGGCTTCCAAGTCGCAACGATCAACCTAGATGCAGGTGACGACGGTATCGCAAAAGCCAAAGCCTTTATGGATGAAGTCGGCTTGAAAAACCTTCCGCTGCACGCCGATCCAACCTTTGCGGCATTTGAGGTTCTGAAAGCCCGCGGCACAGCACTTGGCCTGCCAGCGACAATCTTGCTTGGACCCGACGGCCACGAATGGGGTGTGCTGGCCGGTCCTGCCGAATGGAACACCGAAGACGCCCATGCGCTGATTGAAGCTGCATTGGCGCAGGCAAAGAGCTAAAGCTTTTTCACCACGCGGGCTGGGTTGCCGGCTGCAACGCAGTCTGACGGAATGTCTTTGGTCACCACCGCACCTGCGCCGATGGTGGTGCGATCGCCGATGGTGACGCCGGGGACGATAATCGCGCCGGCGCCGATCCAGCAATTGTTGCCAATGGTGATGGGTGCAGCTTTGTTGACGAAGTTCATCTGATCGGGATTATCGGGATAAACGCAGCGCTCGTCAGCACGGATGGGGTGACCTGCGGTCAGGATCTGTACGTTGGGCGCAATCAGTGTTTGGCCGCCAATTTTGACATGGGCATTGTCCATAATCACGCAACCACGATTGATAAAGGTTTGCTCACCGATTTCAGTGAACTCGCCATACTCAATGAAAAATGGGGATTCGACCCAAATTTCTTCTGGATCATTGCCCAGCACATCCCGCAAATATTGTGTGCGGTTTGGATCATCATATTCAGCTTCGTTGAATTTCTTCATGGCTGCGCGGGTGCGCGTGGCATGAGCAATCAAATCGGGATCGCCCGCCAAAAAGGGTTCGCCGGCAAGCATTTGTTCTCTAGCAGATTTTGACATGATGACCTAAAGGACTGGAATTGGTATTGTTCCGTCTTAGGCGCTTTTTATCGATTTGTGAAGTGCAATTTAGGCTGATTTATCAACCACTGTGCCGGTGCCAGGCGCGGGCATCGCTTTAGCGTTTTGAAGGCCTTCTTGAAGCATATTGATGGCTTGTTGCTGCATATCATTGGCGGCTTTCACCATCAGCAGTTCGGCTGATTGTTGTCGCTGTGCGGCCTGCATTCCAAGGGCCTGCGTTACCAATGACATGTCCATCTGAAGCGCCTTTCTAGCTTTTCAGTCACCTATATTGTGATTTGTTTTGCTTAACGGATCGTAAATTTCCAAAAATCGGGCGCCATAAATTGCCCTCTTGACGATAACTCATTCTTTCTATAACTAATAAGTTATGGAACAGATGAGTTATGCAAAAGCAGGCGTGAATTTGGACGCCGTTTTTTCTGCCCTCGCAGATCCAACGCGACGTGAGATTTTGTCTCGCCTTGCTGATGGTGAAGCGTCGGTCAACGAATTGGCGGCGCCATTTGAAATTAGCCAGCCGGCTGTCTCCAAGCATTTGAAAGTGCTTGAGCGCGCAGGTTTGGTTGAGCGTGGGATCGACGAGCAACGTCGTCCTGCAAGGTTAAAGGCGGAAACAATGGTGGATGCTGTAGATTGGTTGGCGCAGTTTAAGGCCTTTTGGGGCAAGAGCTTTGATCAACTGGACGATATTTTATTGGAACTAAAAAAAGCCCAAGCAAAGGACAATGGCGATGAGTGAACTACCAGAATATGTGATTAACCGAGAGTTTGATGCGCCTGTTGCGCTTGTGTGGAAAGCTTGGACGAACCCTGAATTGCTCGCACGCTGGTATGGCCCTGGCGTCGACACAGTAATCCACGAATTTGATCTCAAACCGGGCGGTGTGTGGCGCAATGAGATGCGCATGAGCAAAGGTTCAGACTTTTCGCGAATGGATTTCACAGAGGTCGTTAGCGAAGAAAAAATCGTTTATCACCACGCCTCTGTGAATGAGAGCTGGGAAGATGCGCCAAACCCAATGATGCCGACTTGGCCGCAGAAGTTTTTGACCACAATAACCTTCACGGCCAATGGCGATAAAACGGCCGTGCGCTTGAGCCAAGTGCCAATGGATGCGAGCCAAGAAGAAATTGATACCTTCAAGCAAATGATGGCCGGCATGGACCATGGCTGGGGCGCAGGCTTCGACCTTATTGCCGAAATCATGACAGAGTTGCAGGCATAAAATGCCCAATTTCGCAGCAACAGCCGATGAGCGCACTTTAATTAAACCGCATTGGAGTTTTTGGCTCATCGGCGCGGTTGCGCTTATTTGGAATGGGCTTGGGGTGTTGAACTTCTTCATGCAGTTCAATCCCGAAGCAATGGAAATGATGCCAGAATGGTGGCATGCGGTGATCGAAAACCGTCCCATTTGGGCAACGCTTTCAATGGTGGTCGCCGTTTTTGGCGGCGCCTTTGGGGCAATCCTCTTGCTTGTGCGCAAGCGTTGGGCGCTTCAAGTCTTTATTGCGTCGCTTCTCGGCGTCGTGCTGACAATGGCTCATTCGCTTAGTGTTGTCGGTCCAATGGTCGAGGTAGGCTTCCGTCAAGTCTTTGAAGCGGTGGTAATGTCGATCGTTATTGGCGTTTTCCTGATCTGGTACGCGTATTTCGCGAAATCAAAAGGCTGGATCAAATAGCCTAAGGTCCGCTGAAATCATTAGGGGCGGCGCATCCTTTCGGTGTGTTGCCCTTTTTTGTTTGCGCAAAATTTTTTTCGAATTTATCCCCGCCGCTTCTGTTCGTGGCACAATGCTCTCACCTTTTTTGAAACCGTGCAGCCCAATGACGATTGGGGAGCGGTTGGTTGATCCCACCGAGTTGGTTTTTGGCACCAATTGGTGGCGGCAACCTAAAGAAAGGGAATGGCTGAAACGAAGGACGTTTTCGTTTCGCTTATGACAGGAACAGACCAGTCCGACGCCGAGGACAGCTGTAAACCGCTGGCAGTTTGATGACTGCCGATGAAAATCGATAGAACCGAGAACGGCATCGTTCTTCATCACGGTTCTATGGCGTGAGCAAGGGGATAAAAGGGTGAGCACCCCGGGTTTGTTTATCTCGGACGCAACAAGTCATTTGCACGAGGCGTTTGGCGTCTCACTAAACTAACAGTTCGGCAGAGACCTCAAACGCCTCGTGCCTGCAAACTTCTTATGCGCCGCCGTCGCATCCTGACGTGCGTTCACTTGACATGGATTGGTATGATACATAAATAACTGACTAGTAAGTTATTTATGTAGGAGCTAAACATGACAGAACAAAAAAACGACGGCATTGAGATCGACTGGCGGCCGCCGGAGCCGAGATCGGGTGCATTGGGTGCTTGGGACAAATTTGTCGGACCGGGTGCCACAGGGGCGGAAGAGAACATTCAGCTTGTGCTTGGCGGGTTGATTGCGGTGGCTGGGTTGGGGCTTTTTTGGCTGGGGCAAGGGAACACGGCAAACTGGTTGCAATGGGTGTTCGTTGTCGTTTTGGCTCTCGATATTGGCGGCGGTATTGTGACCAATTCAACATCAGCTGCGAAGAGATGGTACCATCGTCCCGGTCACGGCGCGCGGCAGCATTTGATGTTTGTCGGTGCGCATTTGGTGCATATTGGTCTTGTGGCGTTTTTGTTTGCAGCCGATCCAATCTCATACGCGTTAGGGCTTGGCCTCGTTTTGATGATTGGCGCAACAATTGTCGTATTAATACCGCTATATTTGCAAAGGCCGATGGCGATCGGCATCGCGACGTTGATCATTATGCTTGGGCAGTTGGCGCCATTTGAAATTGCTGGCTTAAACTGGTTCATTCCGGCATTGATGCTAAAACTCATTCTTGGCCATGCCCTTAAAGAGGCACCCTTTCAACCGGAACATGGATAAATGATTGAGATCGGAAATCTGCGTCAGGATGACATCGACCATGCTGCGCAGCTGCTTGCTGAGGCTTTTGTCACAGATGGCGGGATGACTTCGCTTTATCCGCCAATGACTGACGGGGCGCTAAAGAGCGCCATCAAGGGGTGGTTTGTGGCGACCCTGAAAACGTGGCTATCACAAAATCAAATCGTGCTTGCAGCCCTAGTGGATCAGCAATTGGTAGGCGTTTTGGTTGGCGGGCACACGCATTTCAAAATGAACCCTATTGCACAGCTGAATTGGGTGTGGGGTGTTTGGCGAACAGGGGGATTGTCGCCCGTTTTGCGCACCATGAAACATGATGAGGAGCGCGAAGCGACCTTTAACGGCCAGAAAATGCACATCGTCGAATTTGTCGCCGTTGATCAAAACCAACGCGGGGCGGGCGTAGGACGACAGCTCTTTGATCAATTTCACCAGCGACTTGATGAGAATGCGCCTGTTTGGTTGGAAACAACACGGCAAGAAAATCTTTCGATTTTTGAAAAGCTTAGTTATCAAGAAAGCAGCCGAACCGTCAGTTTTGACGTTGAACATATTCAGATGATTAAGAG
>CAJXLH010000141.1 GCA_913055925.1 uncultured Maritalea sp.
CTGAAACTTCAACCTCTGGCAATATGCACGGCATGTCTGCGGCGCTTTTTTGTGGCGAGCCTGGGTTCGACGGTGTTCTTGATCAAGAATTGCATGCGGTTAACCCGAAAAATTATCATGTGTTTGGGGCGCGTTCGATTGATGAAGATGAGGGCGCATTGCTGCTTAAGCGCGGTGTGAACGTCATGGATATGCGCCGGATTGATGAAAACGGCGTTGTCTCATTGATCAATGGTGTCCTTGATGCGGTGCGCCGCGACGATGCAATGTTCCACGTGAGTCTTGATGTCGATTTTCTCGACCCGGGCGTCGCGCCAGGTGTTGGGACCACAGTGCCAGGCGGTGCGACTTATCGCGAGGCGCATTTGGCCATGGAAATGATTTCAGATAGCGGTTTGATGACGTCGCTCGACTTGGTGGAATTGAACCCCTATCTCGACGAACGTGGCAAGAGTGCGCGCATGTTGGTGGCATTGACAGAAAGTGGCTTTGGCCGCCGGGTCTTTGACCGTCCAACATCCATCGGCGAGTAATTCACTCTTTCACCGTTTCCATCGCCACAAAGGTCGATGTTTGAGCCACATGGGGTAGCGCGGAAATGACTTCGCCCAACACCCGTCTATAGGCCGCAATGTTTTTGGTTCGCACCTTCAGCAAATAATCAAAGTTCGCGGCCATCATGTGGCACTGCGCAATTTCCGGCGTTGCCCGTACGGCCTCATTAAACGCATCAAGGGCTGATGCCCGTGTGTCATTTAAAGTGACTTGTACAAAGGCAATATGCCCCCGACCAGTCTTCTCAAAGCTAATCCGGGCGCCATACCCCAATATGATGCCTTCAGCCTCTAGCTTTTTCACCCGTGCTTGTGTTGGGCTTTTTGAAAGTCCGATCTTTGCCGCCAACTCGGCCATAGAAAGTCGGGCGTTTGCAGAAAGAGCGGCAACGATTTTCTTGTCTAGTTGGTCCATGTGATCTGTCATGATGTGCTTTGCACCGCAATTGATAGCAGTTTTTCAAAAAAGTAAGGCCATTTGGCTTGTCGTTTGGTAATCTACAGGACAATGACCTTTTCTCAAAATGGTATTCTTCTCCTCATAATTGATTTTGCAGTTAAACTGCTCGGCGAGGGGATAAAGCCATGATGGATCAAATTCGCGAAGAAATGCGGGCACATTATTTGCCGAATGAGCATGATGTTGTTGAAAAGCTTGTGGCGCAAACGGGTTTGGATGCCGATGGCCGCAAGGCGATAGTTGAAGATGCATCGAACTTGGTGGAAACGCTGCGTGCACAATCCAAGCAAGGATTGATGGAAACATTTTTGGCGGAATATGGGCTGTCGACGGACGAGGGCGTCGCGCTGATGTGTTTGGCCGAGGCGATGTTGCGGGTGCCGGATGGACCGACCATTGATGATTTGATTGCGGACAAGATTGTTGATGAAGATTGGCTGAAGCATTTGGGCGTGGCGGAAAGTTACCTTGTTAAAGCCTCCACATTGGGCTTGGTGGTTAGTTCGGCACTGCTGGACGATGAAGGCCCCGGCATTATGAAGCCAATTGCGCAAATGAGCCGCCGATTGTCTGCACCAGTGATCCGCACTGCCGTCGGACAAGCTATGCGCATTATGGGCTCGCAATTTGTGCTTGGTCGCACCATTGAAGAAGCGTTGAAAAACGGTGCGAACCCAATGTCCAAAGGCTACACCTATTCCTTTGACATGCTGGGCGAAGCAGCACGCACCGAAGAGGATGCGCAGCGCTATCACAAAGCCTATGCCGATGCGATTGGTCGATTGGCAGCTGATTGCACCCATGATGATGTGCGCAAAAACCACGGCATTTCGATCAAATTGTCCGCTTTGCATCCCCGTTACGAATATATCAAACGCGACACCGTGGTTGACGAAATGGCCGCTCGGGTTCTTGAACTGGTGCGCCCCGCTGCAAAGGCGCAGATGGGCCTCAACATCGACGCGGAAGAAGCCGACCGTTTGGATTTGTCGCTGGATATTATTGAAAAGGTATTGAGCCACAATGATCTTGAGGGCTGGGATGGATTTGGCGTTGTGGTGCAAGCCTACGGACCGCGTGCAAGCTTTGTGATTGATTGGCTTTACACCTTGGCGCAAAAGCTCGATCGCAAAATTATGGTGCGGTTGGTGAAAGGCGCTTATTGGGATACTGAAGTGAAGCGGGCTCAAGTCTTTGGATTGAGCGGTTATCCGGTCTTTACCCGCAAGGTGAACACGGACATCTCTTATCTTGCTTGCGCGCGCAAGCTTTTGGATATGAAAGACCGGATTTATCCGCAATTTGCCACCCATAATGCGCATACCACTTCGGCGGTGCTTCATATGGCGGGCAATGATCGCGAGGGATTTGAGTTCCAGCGATTGCACGGTATGGGCGAAGGATTGCATGAGGTGTTGCGCCAGCAAAATGGCACCCGTTGTCGCATCTATGCGCCAGTGGGCGCGCACCGAGATTTGCTGGCCTATTTGGTGCGGCGATTGCTTGAAAATGGCGCGAACTCTAGCTTTGTGAACCAAGCCTACGACAAAAACATTCCGCCGCGTGCGATTGTTGCGGACCCAATTGCTGCGCATCTTGAACATGAAAATGCGCACAATTCGAACCTGCCGCTGCCACGTGAGATTTTTGGCGCGGGTCGCAAAAACGCGAAAGGCTGGGACTTTACCGACGTTAAAACGGTTAAAGCGATCCACATGGAAAGCCGTAAATTCTCTGCGCCATTCCAGTGGCGCGCGAAGGCCGGGAAGTTGTTGGGTGAAGGTGCGCGTGACGAGCCGATTTTTAACCCCTCGAACCCAAGCGAAATTGTTGGCTTTGCCGAAAATGTGACGCCTATGCAAGTTGAGCGCGCCATTGGCGTCGCGCTGGATGGACAAAAGGCTTGGGGTGAATTGGACGCTTTGGATCGCGCAAGCATTTTGAAACGCGCTGCCACCATGTTTGAAGAGCGGGCAACAGAACTTTTTGCTTTGGCGACTCGCGAGGCAGGTAAGTCCTTGCCAGATGCAATTGCTGAGGTGCGCGAAGCGGTCGATTTTCTTCGCTATTATGCAAATGAAGGGCTGAAGGTTGATCATCTGGGTGCGCCGCGCGGGGTGATTGCGTGTATTTCGCCATGGAACTTCCCGTTGGCGATTTTCACTGGCCAAGTCGCCGCGGCATTGGTGACCGGCAACGCCGTGGTGGCGAAACCGGCAGAGCAAAGCCCATTGATGGGCGGTCTCGCCGTTTCGATTTTGCACAGCGCAGGCGTGCCGAAAGACGTGTTGTTGTTGACCCCTGGGGCAGGCGACATTGGTGCCGCCTTGACTGCTGACCCACGCATTGGCGGCGTGTGCTTTACCGGATCGACCGAAGTCGCGAAGCTGATCGACAAGCAATTGGCCAAAACCGCATCGAGCGACGCTATGTTGATTGCTGAAACCGGCGGGTTGAATGCGATGATTGTTGATAGCACAGCCCTTGCCGAGCAAGCGGTGCGCGACATTGTTGCATCCGCCTTCCAAAGCGCGGGACAACGCTGTTCCGCCCTGCGGATGCTTTATGTGCAGGAAGATATTGCTGAAGGCCTTTTGGAGATGCTGCAAGGCGCGATGGATGCGTTGCAGCTTGGTGACCCTTGGGACGATGCGACCGATGTAGGTCCGGTAATTGACGCCGAAGCGCAATCTGAAATTCTTAGCTATTGCACACAGCTTGAGAGGGAAGGACGTTTGATCAAAAAATTGGATGCGCCATCCAAGGGCTATTTTGTGGCGCCGCATCTTTTCAAAGTGAGCGGCATCAATGATTTGGCGCGTGAGATCTTTGGTCCGATTTTGCATGTGGCGACCTTTAAAGCCAGCGAGATCGAAAAGGTCGTCGAGGATGTAAATGCGCGCGGATTTGGCCTGACCTTTGGTCTTCACACGCGTGTTGATGAGCGCATTGAAAAAATTGGCGCCAAGTTGAAGGTTGGCAACTTCTATGTAAACCGCAACCAAATCGGTGCGATTGTTGGATCCCAACCATTTGGCGGCGAAGGGCTTTCGGGCACTGGGCCAAAGGCTGGCGGTCCAAACTATTTGGCGCGTTTCCGTAAATCTGGCGTGGCTCGCGATATTGAACTTGGCACTCCAAATTTGGATGGTGCAAAAATCGCTGACGCGTTTGCCAAGCTGGACGCCAATGAGTGGGTCGCTCGCGAAGATCGGGCAGAGCTTTTGGGGCTTGAAGCCTCCACGATGCAATTTGATCTGCCTGGCCCAACCGGTGAACACAACCGCCTAAGCTATACGCCGCGCGGCAATATGCTGTTTGTCGGCAGCGGTGAGGGTCTGGTTGACCTCGCAAAATCGGCATTGCTTTGGGGCAACAAGGTTGTGGTGGTGACCGCCAACATTTCCTCTCAATTGGCTCAGTTGCAAATGCTCGGTTGCCCAATTGCGATCCTTGAAGGCGAGTTGGACCCTGCGGCCCTCAATAAAGTTGATCTTGATGGATTTGGATTGGCTGCTGGCGGCGCATTTGCGCAATCGGTTCGACAGGCTTTGGCCGAGCGGGAAGGGCCAATCGTTCCGGTGGTCACCAGCGCCTACGATGTGGCGGGCTTTGTACATGAGCGTGCAATTTGCATCGACACAACTGCAGCAGGTGGCAACGCTTCCTTGTTGGCGCAAAGCAGCTAAGGGTTCCTTTCAGTCCGTGGTGTTACTGGAAGCAGTATGCCACGGGCCAAAGGGTGCGGGGATGAGTCTTCTGGTTGCGTAGCGGCGACCCCGGAACCCCGAGTTTTTTATGCCGCCGTCGCGGTCTTGCGACCGCTTCCCCGGCACCCCCGGGCATTTACGTTTCGGCCGTCGCAAGCTACGCTTGCTACCCCCGAACCCCCGCCGATTGCTGAGTGATCATTCTCTTTGATTAGATAGTTGTTCCAACAAAAAACCCGGCCTTTGCGGCCGGGTTTTGTTTGTCTCAGTAAAGAGAAGCTGCAGACTATTCTGCGCTTGCTTCACCTTCAGAAGCCTGAGCGGCCTCGGCAGCTGCTGCTGCCTCCGCGGCTTCTTTAGCGGCAGCCTTTTCAGCTTCGCGTGCAGCTTTTGCGTCTGCAGCGGCTTGGCGCTCGCCTTCTTGAATACGTTTGGTACGCGCGTTTGTTGATTCAAAGATACGCGCTGATTTACCACGAAGCTCACGAAGGTAGTAAAGTTTCGCGCGACGAACTTTACCGCGACGGAGAACTTCGATTTTGTCGACAACTGGTGAGTAAAGCGGGAATACACGCTCAACGCCTTCGCCGTATGAAATTTTGCGAACTGTGAAGCTCTCGTTGAGGCCAGAACCTGACCGCGCAATCACTACGCCTTCATATGCCTGCAAACGCTCTTTTTCGCCTTCGCGGATTTTCACCCAAACTTTAACGGTATCACCGTGTGAAAATTCTGGTGTCTCGCGTTTTGCGGCGAGTTCTGCGAGCTGCTCTTTTTCAAGCTGTTGAATAATGTTCATCTTTTTCGTCCATTGATTCTCGCCGATCAGAGCGCCCCAAAAGTTCATATGCCAATTGGGTCGGTTACACCGGGCTTGGTGTTTAGTGACAAATTGATTGGCGGGCTATACCCCAAAACGAGCCCAGAGTCTACGGCTTTGTTGGGTTTTTGTTGTTCCTTCTTGCTCACGGTGCGCACCGCGATTTTCACGACGGCCTAAAACCGGCCTGTTCAAATCGCTGCACCTGCGCGGGCGCGGCCAAAACGTTGGCCGGGGTCCTCGTTACACTCGTCCTTCCTTTCCCATGCTAAAGCCCGCTGCGCGCCTAAAACGCCAACGTTCAAATCCGGCGGGGGTGCCGGGGTCGGGAGCGCAGCGACCAACGGCGGCGCAAAAAGAGTTGCAGCATGCGGGGCCTTTTAAGTCCCAAATCTGGTTGTTGTATATGTGAGACCAAAAGGCCCCGCATGAATTGGCTTTTTCTGTCGTTCATATTTTGCCCCGGGGTGCTCACCCTTCTATCCCCTTAGCCACATCATGATCTGTTGATTGATCATTGAAGATATTTTTCGTTTCCGGCGTCGGCCCTAATGGGGCTTCTCCGGCACCCCCGAGCATTTTATGTTTCGGCCGTCACAAGCTGCGCTTGCTACCCCGAACCGCCGGCATTTTGTGCCGCCGTCGCGGTCTTGCGACCGCTACCCCGGCACCCTCGCCAATTGGTGCCCAACATAAATGCTGAGCGAGCGAGGTGGGAGATGGACGAGCCGTAAGGCAAATAAATATCTTCAGAACAGCTTCAACATGCTGTCCAATGGTTTACGCTTATCCTCGGCGTCGGACTGGACAAAATAAAAGATCAGAGAACGCTATCGTCATTCACGTTCGCCAACCGCTTTTCACCATTTTTCGAATGAAAAATGTGCCACCACCGCTCGTCAGCGGCCTGCATGGCCAAATGAAAGGCTGATTTCATCTTAGCTGAGGTTATGAGCGCGGGGATAAACCGACGGGCTCTTCGTGCCAAACCGGTGATTTAAGCCCACCACTTGTTGGGTTATTATTCTAGTGCTAGAATAAATGCGAATATACAGTGCTGACTTTGCGATTTAAATGCGTGTCGTCGATTTTTTTAAAAATGAATTTGATTTTTTAAAATGATTTCAGCAACTTACCAGCGCGCTGCAGCAAAGATAAATGAACAGACAGCATGATTTCAAAAGCATCATGCCGACCATTGAATGTGAGGAACTAATGAAAATGGCATTTGGATTGATTTTCGCAGCGATAATTTTAGCCGTGGTTGGGGGATATTTTTCAATTGTGTTGCTTTGGTCGGGCGCCGACCATCGCCAATATGATTTACCGCGCCCAAAATTGCTGAGTGACGCCAAAAAGCCAAGTGCAACACACCAAGCCATCGTGAACGAAATTTTGGCAGAACGACAAAACGCGCCGAAAGTTTCTCAAGCAGAAGCGCT
>CAJXLH010000142.1 GCA_913055925.1 uncultured Maritalea sp.
TGATCAACGCCTGCACCTTCGATTTCATCATCTTCAGGCTCTGGCTCAGAGATTCTTTCAACGGAAACAACGCTTTCGTCGGTGGCGGTATTCAGCACCGTTACGCCTTGTGTAGCGCGCCCTGCGACGCGAATACCATCAACCGGCACACGGATTAGTTTGCCACCATTGGTCACGAGCATAATCTGATCGTCATTCTCAACCGGGAATGAAGCGACAATATAGCCGTTACGTTCACTCATTGCCATGGCGGTAATACCCTTACCTCCGCGGCCGGTTTTCCGGTATTCGTAAGAAGATGTCCGTTTACCGTAGCCATTTTCTGAGATCGCTAGGATGAATTGCTCCGCCGCGCTCATTTGAACATAAAGCTCTTGATCAATGGCTGTGTCGTCGGTGGCATCATCGACTTCGGTTTCAGACGCATCACCTTCCAGCAAGCGACGACGTTTCAAGTAAGCCGCTCGTTGATCAGATGTAGCCTCAAAATCGTCAAGGATCGACATGGCGATAACTTCATCTTCATCGGCCAATTTGATGCCCCGCACGCCAACTGAGTTTCGGCCAGCGAAAACGCGCACTTCTTCAACACCAAAGCGCATGGCTTGACCAAGCTTGGTCGTCAGCAACACGTTTTGATCGGGCGCACATGTGTCAACGCCAACAATGCCATCGCCATCATCAAGCTTCATGGCGATCTTGCCGTTTCGGTTGACTTGAACGAAGTCCGCAAGAGAGTTCCGGCGCACAGTGCCACGTGTCGTTGCGAACATAATGTCGAGGTTTTGCCAGGTATCCTCATCCTCCGGCAACGGAAGAATGGACGTGATACGTTCACCCTCCTCCAACGGCAGAATGTTAACCAGGGCCTTTCCGCGAGAGTTCGCATTGCCAATTGGCAAGCGCCAAACTTTGAGCTTGTAGACGATGCCTCGCGACGAGAAGAACAGCACTGGCGTGTGCGTATTTGCGACAAACAAACGTGCTACGAAATCTTCGTCGCGTGTCGACATACCAGAGCGGCCTTTGCCGCCGCGGCGTTGCGCGCGATAAGTCGATAGCGGCACGCGTTTGATGTAACCACCGTGCGAAACGGTAACGACCATGTCTTCTTTGGCAATCAGATCTTCGTCATCAACATCGCCAACCGCATCGACAATTTGTGTGCGACGTGGCGTACCGAAACGATCGCGGACGTCCGCCATTTCGTTCTTGATGATCTCAATGATGCGTTCGCGTGAGCGAAGAATGTCGAGATAGTCTCTGATTTCTTCGCCAAGCTTGTTCAACTCGTCACCAATTTCATCACGCCCAAGAGCCGTAAGTCTTTGAAGACGCAAGTCCAAAATCGCTTTGACCTGTTCTTCGGAAAGGTAATAAGTCCCCTCATCCGTCACCTTGTGACGCGGGTCGTCAATCAAGCGAATTAGCGGTGCAACATCATTTGCTGGCCAAGCACGTTCTAGCAAACGTGCGCGCGCTGTCGCAGGGTCGGGAGACGTACGAATCGTGCTGATCACTTCGTCTACGTTCGCAACGGCAATCACCAAACCGACCAAAACATGTGCGCGATCGCGTGCTTTGCCCAACAAGAATTTTGTGCGGCGGCTCACGACTTCTTCGCGGAAGTCGACAAAGGCGCTCAAAATCTGCTTTAGGTTCAACTGCTCAGGCTTGCCGCCATTCAATGCAACAAAGTTACAGCCAAATGAAGTTTGCAGCGGAGAGAAACGATAAAGCTGGTTGAGCACCACGTCTGCAACGGCATCACGCTTTAACTCGATCACAACGCGCATACCTTCGCGGTCGGACTCGTCGCGAATGTCGGAAATACCTTCAATTCGCTTGTCGCGCACCAACTCGGCGATTTTCTCAATCATCGCGGCTTTGTTCACCTGATAGGGAATTTCGGTGATGATCAGCGCTTCGCGGTCTTTCCGGATTTCTTCAACCGCAACCACACCGCGCATCAAAACCGAACCGCGCCCGGTTTCATAGGCAGAACGGATGCCTGAACGCCCAAGAATAATTCCGGCGGTCGGGAAATCTGGTCCAGGAACGATTTCCATCAATTCTTCTGTTGTAATCTCAGGATTGTCGACAACGGCAATCGCCGCATCAATTACTTCAGTCAAATTGTGGCTTGGGATGTTGGTCGCCATACCAACGGCGATACCACCGCCGCCATTCACCAATAGGTTCGGGAAGCGCGCCGGCAAAATTGTCGGCTCGCTCTCTGAGTTATCATAGTTGTCTTTGTAATCAATCGTGTCGCGGTCAATGTCTTCTAAGAGCATTGTCGCGACGCGCTCCATGCGCACCTCGGTGTAACGCATTGCGGCTGGCATATCGCCATCGATCGAACCGAAGTTGCCCTGCCCGTCGATGAGCGGCAGACGCATCGAAAATTCCTGCGCCATACGAACAAGAGCGTGGTAAACTGCGGTGTCACCATGAGGGTGATATTTACCAATCACATCGCCGACAACACGCGCTGACTTGCGGTATTGTTTGTTCCACTCATATCCATTCTCATGCATAGAGTAAAGAATTCGCCGGTGAACTGGCTTCAAACCATCCCGCACATCCGGCAAAGCACGGCTCACAATCACGCTCATCGCGTAATCGAGATATGATCGTCGCATCTCGTCGGTGATCGAAATCAACGAAATGTCTGAATGCGGCTGATCTTGAGACGTTTGATCTTCAGGTGTGTCGCTCACGATATCTTTGTTCTTGGCTTTGTTAATCGATCTTATGTTTTTAATTGATTCCTAACGCGCTGGCCAATCAGAAGCGCAGTTTCTTAAAAATATCGACGAGATTCCAAGGAGCGCGCGCCAACACTCCTCAGAATATCGGCCCATTTACGCAAAACTGTCTTGTTTTGACGCCGAAAATGGGCATTGTGCCAAGAACGCGCCGCATTTTTGGGGCGAATTTCATGTGTTTGAAGTATTGGGGGGCAAAATTGTCGATTGGTTTCGGATTAGAGCGGCTTGGAACAATGACGATGCGCTACCCGAAAGCGGTCGCCGCTGTATTGATTGCATTCACCGCGCTTTGTTTGCTTCAGTTTCCCAAAATCTCAATCGACGGTGATTTGCTTCGGCTCTATAAGAATTCCGGCGAGCACTATGATACATATGTGGAGATCGGTAATACGTTCGGCACATTCGAGAATGATGCCTATCTGCTTGTAAAATCAGAAAATCTCACAGACCCTGCCGTTATTGAAACCCTACGCGAATTCGCGCTGGAACTCGAATTGGTGAGTTTTGCTCGAGGCACCCTCTCACCTTTCTCGCTACGCAAACCTGCCGGTGACGACGGTGTAACGCGCCCTGCGGTTCCTGAAGACATGTCGTCACGTGACGAAGTTGCTTCCGCGCTGAACGAGCTGCGCGAGACCGACCCGATGATGCGCAATCTCATCGTTTCAGATCTCAGTGGCCTCGTTATGCTGATGTTCCCCGAGGACGCTGCTCTCAAAGAACGTGGTGAAGCGGCGATGATTGACGAGCTGCGTGATCTAATATCCTGGTATGACTATGACCGATTTACAATCGAGCTCACCGGCCCGCCACTTTGGAAAGCGGAGCTTCTCAACGCCAGTCGTTCAGATCAAGTCAAGTTTACCGCTTCCGGCATTATATTGGGCTTTTTGACAGCGTTCCTGGCGTTCCGGACCTTTTGGGGTGCCGTTTTGGCGACGTTGGCACCATTTATCTCGGTCGTTTGGCTGGTTGGCACAGTCACCATGTTGTTTGGGTCCTTCACGTTTCTCACAAATATTTTGACCGCGCTGACGCTCGTCATTGCCTTTGCCGAAAGTATGTTCTTCTGCTTCCACTGGCTCAGGCTAAGCCGTGAGGGAATGGACCATGTGGAGGCAATTAAGGAGACCATTCTCCGCGTAAGCCCAGCCTGTGCACTTACTTCCATCACAACAGTGTTTGCGTTTGTTTCGCTTGCCATTACGCCGAGCCAAGGGGTTTTTGAATTTGCGATCACCGGTGCAATTGCTATTCCGCTGGCGTTCTTGGCACTCGTAACGTTCCTGCCGATCGCGCTTTTGGTCGCAGTGAAACTAGGATATCGCCCGAAGCAAGCACCTAGCGTTGCACTAACCGCTGTTATTCCGCCGCTTATCACCCTGTCGAACAAGTTTGGTAAGCCGGTGGCGATACTGTCTGTTCTCGCATTTATCGCGATGCTTTATCCGCATTTCCAGTTGCAGCCGAGTTTCTCGTTC
The DNA here is from genome assembly GCA_913055925.1 of uncultured Maritalea sp. Taxonomy (GTDB): domain Bacteria; phylum Pseudomonadota; class Alphaproteobacteria; order Rhizobiales; family Devosiaceae; genus Maritalea. The sequence goes on from CAJXLH010000142.1 coordinate 4,256, forward strand.
CAGCAATTCTTGCCTAACGATTCAAAGGCCCTTGAGACATCGTCGACAATCGACCAAGGCGTTGGTGGCGTCGCGCCGTTATATATCGTTTACCCGTTGTATGACGCTGATCCGAACGTGAGCGACCCGGACTTCAAACGAATGGAAACCGTACACGGCGTGGTAGAAGATGTATTTGGCAAAGGCAAAGCGATCTCCGCCGCAAGTTTCACCCATTACAATGATGCGGGCTTCTCTCGTCAGCAGATTTTTGACGCTGTTGGGCCGTTTATGAAGCGTCGCTTCATTACCGACGATGGCACAATGGCTATGGCTACATCATTTGTGCCAACAGGACTGTCTTCAGCCGAAGTGCGGGACCTTGTTGAAACGACGCAAGAGAAGTTGGTTGACGCCGGCATTACCGACGCACAGATCACTGGTTTCCGGGTGCTTTCTGCCTATGAAAGCATCAATATGATTAAGCGCCTTCAAGATGGCTTATCGCTTGCTGTTGTGTTCTCGATTTTCATTATCGGGTTTGCATTCCGGTCTTGGCGCGTTGCGTTGATATGCCTGCTACCAAACTTTGCACCGATCTTAGGTACAGAGCTTTATCTTTATGTTTCGGGCGCAGGTTTGCAGCTGACGACGGTGATTTCCTTAACCATCGCGTTTGGTATTGCGGTTGATGATACAATTCACTTCATGAACCACTATGCAAGAGCGCGTCAGCAGGGTTATGAACATAAAGAAGCGGTGAATCGTACGCTTGACCGCGTTGGCCCAGCACTTATTGCGACCACATTGATCCTTTGTGCGGGCACAACCGTAGTTATATTTTCTGTGTTGCCGCAAGTTGCCCTATTTGGGGCGCTTTGTGTGCTCACACTGGTTTTGGCGCTATTGGGTGATTTGATCATATTGCCAGCGCTATTGATCGCCGGGGGGCGGTTAATGAAAGGGTTCGGAGGAAAACCTTCATGATGTTTGGAAAGCTCAAACAATTAGCAATCGCATCCGTATTGGCCATCGCAACAGTTACCGGCGGTGCGGCCCCAACTTATGCCGCAAAAGCGGACATCGAGTTGCTGCAATCCTATATCGGTGATTGGCGTGGACGCGGCAACGCAAAGCTTGCCTCCACGGGCGAAGACGAAACTGTTCTTTGCAAGATGAACTTCACCAAATCTAGCGGTTCAAAAATTGGTTTGAACGGCCGCTGTTCCCTCGCGGGCACGACACTCTCGATGCGTGGCACAGTTGGCTATGTGGAAGCCGCAAAACGCTTCGAAGCTGTTATGTCTTCCAACACCAGCTTTCAAGGCGTTGCTATTGGCAAGCGTCGCGGCAAAAACCTGACATTTAAGCTGAACAATGTGAAATCAGACAGTAATGACGCATTTGACATCGCGGTTGCCCTTGAATTGAAGGGCGGTACGATCAATGTGAGGTTTGATATTCTTCACAAAGAAAGCGGTGGGAAATCCTTCGCGATTATCCCGTTCAAAAAGAACTAACAAAAAGGCCGCCCATTGGGCGGCCTTTTTAATTCATCTTGATTTCAAGCTTAGAACGGGATGTCGTCATCCATGTCGCCAGCATCAAAAGCTGGAGCACTAGCTTGTGGGCGACCGCCACCATAATCGTTATTGTTTGAACGACCGCCGCCGCCCCCGCCGCCATAGCTAGACGAGCCATCGTTGTCGCCGCGGCCGCCGAGCATTGTCAGCGTTGAATTGAAGCCCTGAAGCACAATCTCTGTCGAATAACGGTCATTGCCGTCCTGATCTTGCCATTTGCGGGTTTGAAGTTGCCCTTCAATATAAACCGTTGAGCCCTTGCGCAGATATTGCTCAGCAACGCGGCATAGCCCTTCGGAAAAGATTACCACGCGGTGCCATTCTGTGCGCTCACGTTGTTCGCCAGAGTTTTTATCCCGCCAGCGCTCAGATGTTGCAATTCGCAAGTTTACGATCGGGCGACCGTCTTGTGTGTTACGCACTTCTGGGTCAGCGCCAAGATTGCCGACTAGAATTACCTTATTTACGCTTCCTGCCATCGCCCGCGTTCCTTTCTTGGGTGTCAAATTGGATTTGAGCGAACAAATCTAATCCAACATCAATTGTTGTTCGTTCCCCATTGAGCACAAATGATGACCTACCACAAAGAATTGATTGTCGGTCATCCACAAGCCACTTGACGGAACTGGATATGTTCTATTTATGTTCCATTTATGAGCATGCGAGTCAATAGTATGCTCTGACCAACCGGAGATGGGGTCTAGCCAATTTCTGGCTACTCAAAAACGCAATAAGGGTCAGCATGTCGAAATCTGCGTCGTTAAACCGTGACATTGTTATTCGCGGAGCCAAAGAACACAATTTGAAGTCCGTGGACCTTACGCTGCCTCGCGATCAGCTGATTGTCATGACCGGTCTGTCTGGTTCTGGCAAATCGTCGCTTGCGTTCGATACGATTTATGCTGAAGGCCAGCGCCGATATGTTGAGAGTCTTTCGGCCTATGCGCGTCAATTCCTTGAAATGATGCAAAAGCCCGATGTCGAACAGATTGATGGCTTGTCGCCCGCCATTTCGATTGAACAAAAGACTACATCGAAAAACCCGCGATCTACCGTGGGCACGGTCACA
>CAJXLH010000143.1 GCA_913055925.1 uncultured Maritalea sp.
TTGTGGGCTGGGCCCGCGAAGCCTCCGCCATTCATGATGCGCGTGAATATGATGCGGTTGTGGCTTCGGGTGAACAGGTCACTGCTGGGCTAATGGCTATTGTGTTGCAAGATATGGGCGTACCAGCGCGTTCATTTGCCGGTTGGCAAGTGCCGATTGAAACCAACGATGCGCATGGCTCTGCGCGCATTACCGATATTGACCCATCCTTGCTCAATGAGCGCATGGATGATGGCGTTGTTTGTGTGGTGACAGGCTTTCAGGGCATTTCACCGCAAAAGCGGATTACAACGCTTGGTCGCGGTGGTTCTGACACCAGTGCTGTGGCTGTCGCGGCTGCGGTTGAAGCGGATCGCTGCGATATCTACACAGATGTGGATGGTGTTTACACCACTGACCCGCGCATTGTGCCCCGCGCGCAGCGCCTTGACCGGGTAAGTTTTGAAGAGATGCTCGAGATGGCATCGCTGGGCGCCAAGGTGTTGCAAACCCGATCGGTTGAATTGGCCATGGCCCACAAAGTGCGCTTGGTTGTGCGCTCCAGTTTTGACGATCCAGACAAAGTGCCTGCGCCAGAAGATGGCAGCATATATAATGGCCCTGGAACGCTCGTATGTGATGAGGATGAAATTATGGAAAAGCAAATCGTATCAGGCGTGACATGTGCACGTGCCGAAGCAAAAATCACATTGCGTGGTGTGCGTGATAATCCTGGTGTGGCGGCCGCCGTATTTGGCCCGCTAGCCGACGCGCAGATTGTTGTTGATATGATTGTGCAGAACATTTCTGACGACGGTAAATCAACCGACATCACATTTACTGTGCCAGATAGCGAATATGAAAAGAGCCTAAATGTCATTCAAGAAGCAGGCAAAGCTTCTTTGACTTATGATTCGATTTCAGGCTCAAAAGGCAGCGCAAAGATTTCTGTTGTGGGCGTGGGTATGCGTTCACACGCTGGTGTTGCGGCGTCAATGTTTAAGGCGCTGTCGGACAAAGGCATTAATATTCAACTGATTACAACTTCTGAGATTAAAACATCTGTGTTGATTGACGAAGAATATGCCGAACTTGCGGTTCGTGCATTACACACTTACTACGGGCTTGATGTAGAAGAAGGCTAAGGCATTATCTTTGCCTTTGCGAACAAGGTCGCTCCCATCAACCAAAGGGAGTTGAAAGTTAAATGAGCGTTTTGACCGCCGGTCCCAGAGAGCTGTTGCGTCGTTTGCGGACGACCATGGCCGAGCCCCATGGCATCCAGGATCGTCTGAACAAAATTGTTGAACTGATTTCCGACAGTATGCGGGCGGACGTGTGCTCGTTTTATGTCTTGCGGGATGACGGTCAGCTCGAGCTTTTTGCCACCCAAGGTTTGAAGCGCGAAGCGGTACACAAAACAACCTTGCGGTTGGGCGAAGGCCTTGTGGGGTTGATCGCGGCGGAAGCCGATGTGCTTAACCTAGCTGATGCGCCCTCGCACCCGGCCTTTGCTTATCGTCCTGAAACAGGTGAAGATCCGTACCATTCATTTTTGGGTGTGCCGGTATTGCGCGCTGGGCAAACGCTTGGCGTTTTGGACGTGCAAAGCACTGAGGGTCGAGAGTTCTCAGAAGCGGAAACCGAAGCTCTTTTGACCACCGCCACTTTGCTTGCCGAAATGGTATCCACCGCTGAATTTGGTGCACTTGTAGGCAGTGGCTCTGACATTGATTTGCGCCGTCCACGTACGCTTGAAGCGGCGAGTTTCTCTGATGGCATTGCGCTGGGCAAAGTGTTTGTTCACGATCCGCGAGTTGTGGTGACAAATTTTGTTGCCGAAGATTTGGACGCTGAAACCGACCGTCTGGACCGTGCGATCCGCACCATGCGGATGTCGATTGATGATATGTTCAATCAGCGCGATATGCAGGCGCGTTCTGAACACCGTGAGATCTTGGAAAGCTACCGCATGTTCGCCCATGACCGTGGGTGGGTGCGGCGTTTACGCGAAGCCGTGATGAGCGGTTTGACCGCCGAGGCCGCTGTTGAACGGGTGCAAAACGACACGCGTGCGCGGATGATGCGCCAAACCGATCCATACATCCGGGATCGCTTGCATGATTTGGATGATTTGGCGAACCGATTGCTGCGGGTGCTTACCGGTGACAGTAAGGTGTTTGGCCGTCACGAATTGCCAGAAAACGCTATTCTCGTTGCGCGGAATATGGGCCCAGCTGAATTGCTGGAATATGACCGCACAAAGCTAAAAGGCGTTGTGTTGGAAGAGGGTGGCATGACCGCCCACGTGGCCATTGTCGCACGCTCTTTGGGCATTGTGGTTGTTGGCCAAGCAGACAACATCACCTCGATTTGCGAAACCGGCGACAATGTCATCGTTGACGCGCAAACCGGCACCGTGCATTTGCGCCCCACGGAAGATGTGGCCGCCACTTATGCGGATAAGGTTCGGCTTAGCGCCAAAAGGCAAGAGCGTTTTGCTGCGCTCAAAGACAAGCCATCTGTTACGCTCGACGGCATTGAAATTTCCTTGCTGCACAATTCAGGATTGTTGGCAGATCTTTCAGCCGTTGAGGAAACAGGGGCCAACGGGGTCGGTTTGTTCCGCACCGAATTGCAATTCATGATCGCGTCGAAGCTGCCGCGATTGCCCGAACAGGTAGAGCTTTATAGTCAAGCGATGGAAATGGCTGGCGATAAGCCAATTGTTTTCCGCTTGCTGGATATTGGTGGCGACAAAGTTGTCCCATATTTGCGTTCGATGACTGAAGAAAACCCTGCCATGGGTTGGCGGTCTTTGCGCCTTGGTTTGGATCGTCCTGCATTGTTGCGCACACAAATTCGCGCGCTGCTTCATGCGGCCAACGGTAAGCCGCTTGATATTTTGGTGCCGATGGTGACGGATTGCCAAGAGTTCAAACAAGCCAAGCAAATGATCAATGTTGAGCTCAATCGTTTGCGTAACACCCAGTTTACGGCCCCTTCGACACTGCGCGTTGGCGCGATGATTGAAGTGCCGTCCTTGCTGTTTGAACTTGATCAGCTGTTGCCGCTTACCGATTTTGTATCGATTGGGTCTAACGATTTGGTACAGTTTTTAACCGCTGCAGACCGCGACAATGCCCGCGTGGCCCGTCGTTACGATGCCATTTCGGCACCGCGTATGCGCGCGTTTAAGACCATTGCCGATGCTGCAAAAAAACATGGCAAGCCGTTGACCATGTGTGGTGAGTTGGCGGGCCGACCGATTGAGTCTTTGGCTTTGATGGCGGTGGGTATTGAACGGCTGTCGATGGCTGCGTCCTCTGTGGGGCAGATCAAAGAATTGGTGCTAAGCCTTGACTTAGCGCAGCTTCGGGCGCAAATGGCTACAGCACTTGATGAAGATCAGGGCGATCTAGACGTTCGAGAATTCCTTTATGCGCTTGCAGACCGACAAGGTTTGCCGCTTTAGCGCAATTCCAAAACAATAGGGGTGCCGATTTTATGGCAAAACTACCGACAGACAAGTTGGATGCAATGGATAAACGCTATTCAGCGATCGAAGAGCAAATGGCTCAAGGTCCTGACGCGGAAACTATTGTGAAGCTCTCCAAAGAGCATTCTGATTTGCAGCCTATTGTTGAAAAAATCCGCGAGTTCAAACAAGCGCAGACAGACCTTGAGGGCGCTGAGGAAATCATCGCGTCTGGCGATAAGGAACTGGCCGAACTCGCACAAATGGAACGCGACGAACTTAAAGAGCAAATTGAAAATCTCACCCAAGAGATTCGGCTTTCGCTTTTGCCCAAAGATGATGCGGACGATAAAAGCGCTATCTTGGAAGTGCGCGCTGGAACTGGTGGTGATGAGGCTGCGCTTTTTGCTGGTGATTTGTTCCGTATGTATCAGCGCCATGCCGAACTTGCGGGCTGGAAAGTGCAAGTGCTCGAAATGAGCGATGGCGATGTGGGCGGATATAAGGAAGTTGTTGCCTCGATCAAAGGTGCGGGCGTTTATGCGCGCATGAAATTTGAATCGGGTGTTCACCGTGTGCAGCGTGTCCCCGAAACAGAATCAGGTGGCCGTATTCACACCTCGGCAGCAACGGTTGCCGTTTTGCCGGAAGTTGAAGATATCGACATTGAAGTGCGTAACGAAGATATCCGTATCGACACCATGCGCGCCTCTGGCGCAGGTGGTCAGCACGTGAATACCACGGACAGCGCAGTGCGGATTACGCATATTCCATCAGGCATCGTGGTGATCTCCTCTGAAAAATCTCAACACCAAAACCGCGCCAACGCGATGAAAGTTTTGCGTGCTCGTCTTTATGAAGAGCAGCGCAATAAGCGCGATAGCGAACGGGCTGATGCGCGTCGTGACCAAGTGGGATCGGGCGACCGCTCTGAGCGCATTCGCACATATAACTTCCCGCAAGGTCGGGTGACTGATCACCGGATCAACCTCACGCTTTATAAGCTCGACCGTTTGATCCAGGGCGAGGGGTTGGACGAAATTATCGATGCGTTGATTACTGAAACGCAAGCGGCGCAGCTCGCAGCGCTCGACGACGAAGCCTAAGCAAATGCCGACCTACGCTGACCAGCTTAGGGTTTGGCGCCAGGCATTTGTTCAGCAACATATCCAAACTGCCGCGCTGGATGCGCGGCTTTTGTTGCAGCACGTTTCTGGACTTGATGCGGCGCAATTGATCACCAAAGATCATTTGGATATGCCCGCAAAAGAACTCTCAGCATTTAATGCGCTTTGCCAAAGGCGCCTAACAGGTGAGCCGATTGCGCGCATTATTGGCCACAAAGAGTTCTTAGGGCGAGATTTCATTCTCAATGACGATACGCTGGTGCCGCGTCCAGAAACAGAGCTGCTGGTTGAAACAGCTTTATCCAAACTGCCAAAAGACGGACGTTTCATCGATTTAGGCACCGGCAGTGGCGCGATTGCCATTTCCATTTTGGCTGAACGTTCTGATATGTCCGGCATGGCGACAGACTTAAGCGAGAACGCCCTTCTTTGCGCGAAAGAGAATGCCGAAGTGTTGGGCGTCGCAGATCATTTGCGGTTTGTGCAATCGGATTGGTACGCCGATATCGAACCGCAATTGTTTGATTTGATTGTCAGCAACCCGCCTTACATCGCAGTAGGTGAAAAGGCGGAGATGAACCAAGAAGCATTACAGTTCGATCCAGAGCTTGCGCTTTTTGCGGCAAACGATGGGCTGGCCGCCTATGTGAAGATTGTCGATAGGGCGAAAGAATACCTGACTGAAGGTGGTTGGCTCATGGTTGAAATCGGCCATCGCCAAGCCCGCGCCGTATCGCAATTGTTTCTCAGTGCGGGCTTTCAGCAGGTATCTAGCATTAAAGACCTATCCGGCCTTGATCGTGTTGTTGTTGGGCAACGCTAATGTTCAGATTGTTACAGCACTAACAATTTGGAAATTTTTTTCTTGGAAAATTCAAAAATAGTGGTTAGGTTCCACTCACGTGCTGAATTTCAAAGCGGTTTTATCGCAGAATGTCTCACCCCGTTACGCCGAGATGGTATTCGTGGTTTGTGCACGCCGGACAGCAAGCAGATCGCAGCATCCACTTTTAACGGCCACTCCAACTCACTTCGTCATTGAAGCGATTGGGCCGAATTTGGACCGCTGCTGCTAGGGTTTAGGCCCCCTGTCCCTTTTTGTAATTTGTAGTCATGGCATGAGACTCCTAATGAGACCTGGACAACAAAATAAGCGCTCACGTGGTCGTGGAAATGGCGGTCGCAAAAATGTAAATCCGTTGTCGCGCAGTTACGAGAGTAACGGCCCGGACGTGAAGGTACGCGGTAACCCGGCAACGATTGCAGAAAAATATGTGCAGCTCGCTCGCGACGCGCAAGCGTCAGGCGATTCTGTGATGGCTGAAAACTACTTCCAGCACGCAGAGCACTATTTCCGCATCATCTCTGCTGCCCAAGCGCAATCTCAGGCTCGACAAGAAGAGCGTGAACGAGAGCGTGCCGAACGTGCAGAGCGCAACGACAACAATGACGAGAATGCCGAAGGCGCTGTGAAAACAGATTCTGACGCTTCTGAGGTTGTTGGCGAAGTGGCAAACGAATCGGGTGAGCCGAGCGAAGACGCTGCACCGAAACGCCCACGCCGTGCCCCTCGTGCACGTCGCCCACGTCGCACCAAGGCTGAAGAAAATGCGGCCGCGGAAAATGTGGATTTGAGCGAAGCGGATCAGCCAACAGTGAAAGCCGAGGCGGAGCCGGAACAAAAGCCGGATGATACGCCAGCGCCAGAAGCTGCTGAGTAAATGAATTGGGGGCCGGGAGGTCCCTTTTTTGTTTTGAGTGGTCACGCCATCGCTTTTTGAAATTTTCGGCGATAGTCGTTTGGGCTGATCTTGAGCTGCGACCTGAAATGGTGCCGCATGGTCTCTAGTGTCTTAAAGCCGACCTTTTGCGCAATGTCTTCAAGCTGCAATTCGGTTTGTTCCAAATACTCACGCGCCAGGTAAAGCCGTTCTTGAGTTAGCCATTTTTGTGGGCTTAGTCCCAAATGCTGTTCAAAGCGACGCATCAAAGTGCGTTCTGACATGCCCGCCAGTTTCGCCATGCCGCGAATCGTCCATTCCTGATCGAGTGAGGATTTCACTTCATCGATGAAGGGCCCCAGTTTTTTGCCTGATTGGTTTTCTATCGGCCGTGGTGCGAATTGGGCCTGCCCACCTTCGCGATGCAATGGCAAAACCAGACGTTGTGCAATTTGCGTGGCAGCGCTGGTGCCGAATCGTTGGCGTACAAAATCAAGGCAGAGATCAATGCCTGCCGCGGAACCGGCCGAGGTCATGATGTCTTTTTCAACGCAATAAAGGACATTT
>CAJXLH010000144.1 GCA_913055925.1 uncultured Maritalea sp.
ATCGCACGAAGGGCGAGTTTGTAACCGATGCCTTTTTCCTGATGATCGGGATCGACATATAGGCCGCAGATTTCATTGCCTTTGAAACCGCAAAAACCGAGTGGTTTGTCATCCTCATCAACGGCAATGATGTAGATTTCACCGTCTGCAGCGCTTTTTGCGTAGCCTTTGCCGTCAAGACCATGCGCCCAGCTTTCGCGCTGTTCTTGCGAATAGAATTCGTCTGTTGTCGCGAGAATGGCGCGACGGTGAAGATCGGCCATCGCCGGCCCATCTTCTTCGTCCCATGGGCGCAGAATGACACCGTTGTCCCAAGGGTTCATGTGATGTTTCATTTTAAAACTTCTCTGATCCAAGGGTGGTCGAAAAAGTCATCTTCAGTGAGAAACAGTGCGCTTTCCCAGCCATGTGCATTGCCCGCGTCGACATTTTTTTGACTGTCATCGAAGAAAAGCGGCGCTTCGCTTTGCGGGCCAAGACGCTTGTCGACTTCTATAAAGTACTCAGGGGCAGGCTTTCCAACGCCCAGGCGTGCTGAATAGAACATGTCCTCAAAAATGTGTCCAAGCCGTAATTCAGTCCACAAGTGATAGGCGCGCTGATGCTCTTGATTGGTGGCCAAATAAACTTTGGCTTTGCCTGTTTTGTTCAGCCGTTTGATGCCGTCAAGAAGTGGGCGATTAACAGGGGTATCGTTTTCGAGCCAATAGCTCAGAACGTCCAATGCATTTGCTTCACTGCCAATTGTCGGCAGGAATGCATCAAGCGCTGTTATGATTGATTTTTCACCGCGCGCGACTTCGCCGTAACCTTGGTGGAAAAACTGATTGAACGTTTCTCGAGGGATGCCAAAATCGGCTTCAAGATGTTTCCCCCAATCGCGAATACGGTTCGGATCGGGGTGAAACATGGAGTGGACGAGCACGCCGTCCACATCAAACAGAACAGAACGCACGATTTTAGTTTGGTGCGTTGGTTTTCAATGCCAGCGCATGAAGTTCGCCGCTATCGAGCACGGCTTTTAGCGCTGCATTGACCATTTGATGCTGCTGGACACGTGTCTTGCCCGCGAATGATTCTGCCACAACAGTTGCAGTGTAGTGATGGCCATCATCGGTTTCAGCCTCAACATGGGCGTCCGGGATAGCTTCAAGAATCAAACGTTCAATTTCTGCGGTACCAATAGACATATAAATGCCAACTCCTGCTCTTTCGTTTCGGCGGAAATCCGCTGGTTTGGCGGCGTTTATTCAGCCGCCTCCTGAGCCATAAAGTCCGGGAACCAACTTTCGTGCGCCGCACGTATTTCATCAATTTTCAGGCTGATCGCATCACCGATTTTCAGTGTATCGCCACCCACCGTGCCAAGCTCAGAGATTGTTACGCCCAAGTCTTTTGCACGTGCCTTTATTGAATCAATATTAGCAGAATTTGCTGTGATGCAATAGCGGGCTTGGTCTTCACCAAATAGTGTTTCTACGTCGCTGGTCGCTTCAACCGTCGCGCCTAGATTTCCTTTGATGGACATCTCTGCTAGCGCCACTGCAAGACCACCATCTGACAAGTCATGAGAAGCTGTGAGCAATTCATCGTCAATCAAGCCACGCACGAATGCGCCGTTTTTGGCTTCTTCGTCCAAGTCGACTTCAGGGGCATCGCCTTCGATGCGGCCAACCACGTCGCGCAACAGCGCTGATTGACCAAGGTGAGAACCGTTTTTGCCAATCAAAAGAATCACATCGCCTTCGTTTTTGAAGTCGAGAGTCATCATTTTTGACCAGTCAGCCATCAGGCCGACGCCGCCAATAGCAGGTGTTGGCAAAATACCAATGCCGTTGGTTTCGTTGTAAAGCGAAACGTTGCCAGAAACGATTGGGAAATCAAGCGCACGACATGCGTCACCAATGCCGAGAATTGATTGCGCGAACTGCTCCATGATTTCCGGCTTCTCTGGGTTGCCGAAATTAAGGTTGTCTGTCGAAGCCAATGGCAATGCGCCAACCGCTGAAAGGTTGCGCCAGCATTCAGCAACGGCCTGCTTGCCGCCTTCGCGTGGATTGGCTTCGCAGTAACGTGGCGTTACATCAACAGAGAAAGCGAGGGCCTTTTTGCCATCAGCGCCCTCAACACGCACAACGCCTGCGTCACCACCAGGGATTTGTACGGAGTTGCCCTGGATTAGGGTGTCATACTGCTCCCAAACCCAACGGCGTGACGCGCCATTTTCATTGCCAACAAGCGTTAGAAGCGCTTGGTTGGCGTCTATGCCCGATGGGATGTCGCCAAGCGCTGGAGGCGCTGGGTACTCTGAACGAGGACGATCATATTCTGGTGCTTCATCACCAAGCTCTTTGATCGGCATGTTGGCCACTTCGGTGCCACCATGGATCACGCGGAAGCGTAAATCGTCGGTTGTTTTGCCGACAATCGCAAAGTCGAGTTCCCACTTTTCAAAGATCGCTTTCGCAACGTCCTCTTTGTCCGGATCAAGCACCATCAACATGCGCTCTTGGCTTTCAGAAAGCATCATCTCGTATGCAGACATGTTTTCTTCGCGTGTTGGCACATCGTCGAGATAAAGCTCAACGCCGAGATTGCCCTGTGCACCCATTTCTACAGCCGAACAAGTGAGGCCAGCCGCGCCCATATCTTGAATGGCGATCACGGCGCCTGTTTGCATCAGTTCAAGGCAGGCCTCGAGCAAACACTTCTCGGTGAATGGGTCGCCCACCTGAACTGTGGGGCGCTTCTCTTCGATATCGTCGCCGAATTCCGCAGACGCCATCGTCGCACCACCAACGCCATCACGGCCCGTTTTTGCGCCAAGATAAACGATAGGTAGGCCAACACCTTTAGCGGCACACAAGAAAATCTTGTCCGCATCCGCGAGACCTGCAGCAAAAGCATTCACCAGGATGTTGCCATTGTAACGTGGATCAAATTCAACTTCGCCACCAACCGTCGGCACACCGAAAGAGTTGCCGTAGCCGCCAACACCTTCAACGACGCCAGAAACAAGGTGGCGTGTTTTTTCGTGTGATGGTGCGCCAAAACGCAAGGCGTTCATCGCTGCAATTGGGCGTGCACCCATCGTGAAAACGTCACGCAAAATGCCGCCAACGCCTGTGGCCGCGCCTTGGTACGGCTCGATATATGACGGGTGGTTGTGGCTTTCCATTTTAAAGACCACTGCCTGACCATCGCCAATGTCTACTACGCCAGCGTTTTCGCCGGGCCCATGGATGACACGTTCGCCGGTCGTCGGCAGTGTCTTTAGCCAAAGCTTTGAGGATTTATACGAGCAGTGCTCGTTCCACATTGCTGAGAAAATGCCTAGCTCTGTGTATGAAGGTTCGCGGCCTAGAAGCTCAAGAATCTTCGCATATTCCTCATCGTTGATACCGTGCTCAGCGATGAGATCTTTGGTGATTTCGACGTCTTGGTTCGGGATCATTTTATGCCACCGCTTCCACTAGGCTCTCAACGATGAAGCGACCTTCATTGCCGCCATGGGCTTTTTCGATCAAGTTTTCGGGGTGCGGCATCATGCCAAGCACATTGCCCTTGGCATTGAGGATGCCCGCAATATCGTCGATCGAGCCATTTGGGTTCGCTGCTTGGGTCACGTTACCGTCCGCATCGCAATAGCGGAATGCGATTTGGTCATTGTCTTGCAACTGTTTTAAACCGTCTGGGTCAATCGTGTAATTGCCATCATGGTGCGCAATTGGGCATGGGAAAACAGGCTGTTCCGCATATTGGTTCGTGAAGGCGCTAGTTGTGTTTTCTGCTTTAAGATGAATCGTTTTGCACAAAAACTTCAGGTCACGATTCCGCATTAGCGCGCCGGGTAAAAGGCCTGCCTCCGTGAGGATTTGAAATCCGTTACAGACACCCAAAGTAAGCCCGCCAGCATCAGCGTGTTTTTTCACTTCAGCAAGTGCAGGGGAGCGGGCAGCAATTGCGCCAGCGCGCAAATAGTCACCATATGAAAAACCACCCGGCACGACAACAAGGTCGACCTTTGGCAGTTCAGCATCGCCATGCCAAATAGCGTGCGGTTTATGTCCGGTAATCTTTTCTAATGCGGCAAGCATATCCCGGTCGCGGTTCAATCCGGGAAAAAGAATCACAGCTGATTTCATGTTCGTCCCCATTGGGTGCTGAGTGCTGGATCGATGGGTCGGTGGGCTCAATATCGGCGCGCCGACTATTTGGGTTTCTTTGACGGAATTTCCGCTCAAAAAGCAAGAGGCTCGGATGATTTCCGAGCCTCTTTTTGCATGTTTATGACGATTTCTTTGGAAGTTACTCCGCAGGAGCGCCATATTTGATTGTTTGGTCAGTTTTTTTGCGGCTTTCCGGCAGGGTTGCCCAGTTTGGACGCTCAAAAATAAAGCCGCCAAATCCGATGCGTTTGATCACCCAATGCCCAACCAGCGGTACCACGATTGCGATGAGCATTGTGACCATCGAAAGCGCCGTTGTGTCGGTAATTAGGTCAAGCTTTACGAGAGCCAAGCGTGAGAAGCCGAGCGGCAAAACAAACGCCACATAGATCACTAATGAGTTTTTGCCGATGAAGCTAAGCCAATTGTTCCATTTGAACTGAGCCAGCAAGCCAGCGAGTACGCACAAGGCAACCGAGCCTGAAAGAGCTAGCGCAAAGCGAATTGGTGCAAACTCTGCAATCCCCATTGTGAAGTGGGTCGGTTCCGCCAAAAATCCACCAGTGAAAACGAGCGTGCCGTTCAGAAGTCCCCAAGCGACAAGTGCAGCGGTCGCGGTCGTCGGGGCAGCAATGGCTTGATCGACGAGTTTGAAGATCATCGGTGCAAAAATGTAGCCAGAATAGAAGAACACGAAATATGCCGCGAACTGGTCTATTGCGTAACTGCCAGTTTTAATTTGCGCCATGCTCAGAAGGGCAGCGGCGGTAAAACCGAGCCATTTCGGCACGCGAAGTTCGAACAGAAGCTTGGCGGCAACGCTTACCATTGCGAGCACATAGATGAACCACAATACGCCATATGGCTGCACAATTGCCCAAAGCAAATATTGCCCTGCGGTAACGGGATCAGCAGATGCCAGACCGACTTTTAGGACAATGTGGATCACGGCCCACAATGCGTAGAAGTAGAGATAGTGTACGACACGACGGTCAGCGAAGCGTGCCCATGGTCGAGCGATGACGTGTGCAAGAAATAAGCCTGAGATGAGGAAAAACTCGGGCATACGGAATGGCGTTGCAAACCCAATGATGTAATGCATCAGGCCGATGTCGCCCGTTGCTTCACCTGCGCCATTTGTGGCGTAAAGCATCACAACCAAAAGAATGGAAATGCCTTTAGCGGCATCTACCCAATTTAGGCGTTTAGAATCTGTCATTGCAACGCTCCTCAATACTAATGCGTTGCAGTGAATTTACCAGATTTTAACTTGTAGAGCGATCACGAGGATGTGAGTGAGCCGGTTTTCGAGCGCTGTGCTTAACCGGTAATATTAATGCGTAAAACTTTACGCATTTTCGGAAATAGAATTAGGCAGGAATAGAACCGTAAGCGACAACCCAAGCGCCCATGGCAAGAAAGAAAAGTACGGACAAAGAAACAGATTTCAACATAAATGACCCCTATGCCAAGGTTGTGGGAGGTACATACCTTGGGCACATTACAAATTGATAACGGAAAAAATTAGCGCCCTAAAAGGGCGCCAAAAGTACGCTAGTCGCGTAGCTCGATTGAGTAATTTTCAATCACTGTGTTTGCAAGCAGTTTTTCGCACATTTTCGCAATTTCTTTTTCAGCTTCGTCGGCTGATGTTGCTTGCAGTTTTAGATCAAAGATTTTGCCCTGACGAACAGCATCCACATTGTCAAAACCAAGGCTGTCCAATGCGCCTTCAATTGCTTTGCCTTGTGGGTCCAAAACGCCGTTTTTCAAAGTTACAAATACACGTGCATTCATTTGTTCGTACCGTTTTTATAAATTGCGCTTATTTGACTAGGCGAGGGCCGGTTGTCAGCGCGTTATCTGTTTCCACCAAAATGCCCAAACGCTGAGCAACTTCGCGATAGCTATCAACAAGGCTACCCAATCCCTGGCGGAATACGTCTTTGTCTAGCTTTTCTTTGGTCTTTGCGTCCCACAAACGACAATTGTCTGGCGAAATCTCATCAGCCAAAACAATGCGCATTGTGTCGTCTTCATAAAGGCGTCCGCATTCGATCTTAAAATCAACCAACTGAATGCCTGCGCCCATGAAAAGACCAGAAAGGAAATCATTGATCCGAACAGCAAGGTTCATGATGTCGTCGAGCTCTTGCGGGCTGGCCCAACCGAACGCTGTGATGTGTTCTTCTGAAACGATCGGGTCGTTCAACTTGTCTTCTTTGTAGTAGAATTCGATGATCGAACGCGGCAGACGTGTGCCAGATTCAAGGCCTAGACGCGGGCAGATAGAACCCGCAGCCACGTTGCGCACAACAACCTCAAGCGGAATGATTTCAACTTCGCGAATAAGTTGTTCGCGCATGTTGAGACGTTTGATGAAGTGTGTCGGAATGCCCAATCCATTCAGGCGCGTGAAGATGTATTCTGAAATGCGGTTGTTCAGAACACCTTTTCCTTCAATGATCTCGTGCTTCGCGCCATTTCCGGCGGTCGCATCGTCTTTGAAGTGCTGGACAAGCGTACCTGGTTCTGGACCTTCATAAAGCGTTTTGGCTTTGCCTTCGTAAAGGCGACGGCGACGGTTCATCTTTGTTCCCCGTGATTCTGTCCGATATTCAGCGATGGCGGCTTCATGCGCTCTTTTGGCCCCAAAATGCAAGCGTTTTATCGAATAATG
>CAJXLH010000145.1 GCA_913055925.1 uncultured Maritalea sp.
AATTGGTATCGGTGAAGACCGACCGCGTGCGTCCAGTCGCGGCAAGCCGCTCCGAAAAGGAAATCGTAGAAGCGTCGATTCGCGAAGATGTAGACGGCGTATCCCGCATCCGCCGCCAGCCTTTCGAGCGGATCAAAGCAACATTGGCCACATCCGCGACGGCTTTGTCGCAAGACATTCCAGCCTATGACCCTGTTTCACTGCTACGCCGAAACCAACCGGTTTCCCTTCCCGACGATACCCGCACGATCAATACCGATATTTATGGTGCGGAAGTGGAAGGCGAAGTAACAGTTATTCAGGCATCGCTAGATATGACGCGAACCCCGACGGTTGCGATCGATGATTCTGATGCCTCTGAATATGTCCGCTCAACGGTTGAAGGGGCCTATACAGGTTTCGACAATGCGGCACTTGCTTATGCGTCCACTGATATTGCCGACATCAATCCGCTGGCCGAGCGCGGTGAAGGCTTCACGTCAATTGTACAAAACATTTCAATCGTGCCGCGCACCAACATTGACGAGCAGGGTTCGGCTGCCCGTACAGAACGGATATTGAGTGTAAAAGAACCAATCTCACTCACAGAGATTCTTCTCAAGAACGGTTTTACCGGCGCAATGGTCGCCTCAATCGAAGGCGCGATTAAGAACATCTACCCCTCAACAACGTTGAGCGAAGGGGTACGTTTGCGAATCTTGTTCGGCAATGACCGTGGCTCCGAGACGCAAATTCCATATCGCATGAGCGTATATACAAGTGACAAGCGTCACGTTGTGACCGTTGCCCGCACCGACCGTGGCAATTATGTGCTCGGTCTTGCGCCACCGGAAATTGATTTCCCAGAAGTCGATACAGAAGAGATCGACGTGGCGAACTTGCCTACGCTTTATCGGTCGATCTTTGAAACAGGCCGCAAACACGATTTGTCTGACGTCACAATCGAACGCATCATTTCAATGTTTGCCTATGATCTGGACCTAACCAAGCGGATCAATGCCGGCGATTCGATTGAGCTATTGTTCTCCGAAGCGAATGAGGTGGGCAATAAAGAGTTGCTTTATGTCGGTTTGAAACTCGCCAACGCTGAACGTCATATGTATCGACACCAAACCGAAGATGGTTTGGTCGACTATTATGATGAGAACGGCCAAACCGGGAAAAAGTTCTTGATGCGGCGTCCGCTTAAAGGTGGCGGCAAGCTAAGGTCGAACTATGGCTATCGGGTGCACCCGATTTTCAAGACATACAAGTTGCACACAGGCGTTGACCTTTCTGCGAGAACAGGCACCCCAATTTATGCCGCCGGTAACGGTGTCGTAAAACGGGCCCAATGGGTTTCAGGCTATGGCCGCTATGTCTCATTGAGCCATGCGAACGGTTATGAAACAGCTTACGCCCACATGACACGAATCGCAGATGGAATGAAACCAGGTGTCCGCGTGCGACAGGGCCAGATTATCGGTTATGTCGGCTCAACTGGTTACTCCACCGGACCGCACTTGCACTATGAAATCAAGATCAACGGCCGCACCGTTGATCCTTTGAAAGTGCGACTGCCGCGCGACAAGGCACTGCCAAACAAATATCGTGCAAAGTTTGATCGCACGATCACGCAAATCCAAGAGCTGATGAAACGCGAGCCAAGCCCGATCACCGTGGCGCAGCGTTAACCTCGTCTCTTTCTTAAGACGAGATATACTCCCGCATCGCCTCGGCTTCTTTTTCCGCCTGCTCGATTTTGCGTTTCACAAGGTCACCAATAGAGATGAGCCCCACCAGTTTACCCGCGTCAACAACGGGCATATGACGAATGCGCTTTTGCGTCATGACACCCATCAGCTGATCAACGGTTGCGTCCAAATCGCTGGTGAACGGATCCGGCGTCATGCATTTGCCAATAGAATCCTGCAACGCCGATGCACCCGATTCGCGCATACGCCGCACAATGTCACGTTCTGACAAGATGCCACACACCTCGCCCACATCGCCCATGACCACAACAACACCAATATTATTTTCACCCAAAATATCGACGGCTTTAGAAACCGTATCCGAGCGGGTTACTGTAAAAACGGCATTGCCCTTTTCATTCAGAATTTCGCTGACTTTCATAAAATAAGTCCCCTTTCGGCACTTAAATTGTGCGTCATCAAATTGATTTGGGCAAGCGGACACTTATTGGCGATTCGTATCAGCTACTCTTTGACGTTTGGGTCGCCCGCGAAATAGCCAACTTTTGCATCCTCAAATGTCATATGACGGTGCCCAAACTGCTGATGGCCCTGACGTCGTGACATAGACATGATTTTCCCCGTATCAGGATATTGCACCACATCCGTGTCAGCCTTGTTTGATATACCGATATAAACAAGCGGCTCGTCGCCGGTATTGAACAATTGGTGCGCAAATTCTGGACCACCAACTGGCGCACCCAAAACATCACCCGCTTTGACTTGGTGCCGTTCTGCCCCAAACCGATATTCGCCGCTCCCTTTTAGGAGGATGAACATCTCATCTTCCGCATGGTGCACATGAAACGGACATGCGGTTTTGCCAGGCGGCACAATTGTATAAGCGGCACCAATTTTGGTGAGGCCGAGCGCATCGGCAATGCCGCCGTCACTTGATTCGTAAATGGTGCCTTCATTAAAGCTTTCCATTTCCAATTCATCCAACCGGACAAAGGCTTTCACATCATTGCTCATCTTACATCCTCAAGTTCGGCCCAGACGGCCATTTCATTTCCGCTACCCGGTTCAACAAAGTGAAACCGCTTGCCGCCCGGAAACGCAAATATCGGCCGCGTGATCTCGCCGCCAGCATCTTCGATTTGCTTTTGCGCCGCACCAAGATCATCAGCTTTTAAAACAACCAGCGGTTTATCCACCGCGTCCTTGGTGCCATCCATGCCACCATCCAGCCCAGCATTGTTAAAAGCGAAGTATTCTGGGCCATAGTCGGTAAACGACCAGCCAAGCGCGTTAGCAAAAAAGTGTTTGGAGCGCGTCAGCTCCTTTCCTGGCAATTCCACATAGTCAATTTTCAGCAAAGTAGGCATTTCCATCTCCCAAGCCAGCATGGTTATCTTGTTCTCTTTTTGTTCTATTTCCACATAGATCCAGAGTCAATCAGGCAGCACAAATTTCCGCGTAAGAATTGTCTCATCGCGGTGGAAGGAAATGGGAAGCGAGACGAAAGCCATCTCAGCTATGCAAAAATAGTGAAGACGAATTTCGTCTCGCGTGGTCAGGCCTTACGATCAAATCCAATGCGGCCCGGGGTGCTCACCCTTTTATCCCCTTACACACGCCACAAAACCGTGATGAAAGACATGGCTGCGCCAAGTCTCGGCTTTGTCGATTTTTCAGAACGGCCATCAAACCGTCAGCGGTTTACAGTTATCCTCGGCGTCGGACTGGACACATAGGTTCAATCGAAAAACAATACGGCCATTGCTTTTCCAACCTCTTGTTTTGGCATCAACTCTTAAGCGCGATATTGGAATTGTTCGCTTTGTGATTCTGGCGCCGTTTGCCTGCCCGTCGGCAGCCCGCAAACTTCAAACAAGATGAAACTAGAATAATCTCGTTTGGGACAGCGGGGATAAACTGCGCATAGCAAATAGATAACCGCCTGCGAGAATAAGCAATTTGCGGTTCGCGTGCGTGGATAAGTCTGACTAGGTTTTCACAAACAAGCGATTCGCAGATTTTAAGAGCACCTCGCCATATTGCGGCTGGCTCCATTTTTTCTTGGACGTTAAGTCGTGCCAGATGCCGCTTTTGATAAAGGCCCAGAGTAAATCTGATGCTTCGGCGCGGGTGTACTCTTCAGCCAGTGTGCCATCGCGTTCCAACGCGGCGATGGCCGCGTCGCAGCCTTCCCAAAGATCTTGCATGCGGTGATCAAGCACTTTGCGCGCATCTTCATCATGCTCAGCCAAAATGGCCAGTGCATGCAAAGATGGCCAAACAACTGGCAAATAATCTGTCCAAGCCTTTAAGAACGCGTTCAACCGCTCGATGCCGGTTTTCGCAGCACGGCTGGGCGCAAGATGTGCGTCGGTATTATGGATTCGATCCAAATAGAAAGTGGTCTGCGCCAACAATTCGGCGCGATTACCGAAATGCAAATAGACCGCTTGCCGCGACACCCCAGCATGTTTGGCGATGTCAGACATGCGAACGCCGCGACCATCGCCTTTCTCCAACAATTGCAAGCAAGAACTCAGAATACGTTCCCGCGTCGTTTCGGCTTCACTTGACATCGTGTAAAGCACCTCCTATTTACACCATGTCAATTTACACCGTGTAAAGTCAATGGAGCAAAAGATGAAACTTACAATTTTTGGAGCAACTGGAAGCGTTGGCAAACTATTGGTGCCGAACCTTTTGGCGAAAGGGCATGAGGTAAAAATCCTTACCCGCAACCCGAAAAACTTACCCAACGGATTTGAAAATGTTGAAGCGATTACCGGCGATGTCGCTGATCCGAGTGCTGTTGCCAAAGCAATAGAAGGAGCCGATGCGGTTTACTGTTTGTTGGGCGCGCCGCTACGTGACACAAGCCGCATCCGCGAACGCGGCACAAAAGTCATTGTCGACGAGATGAAAAAGCAAAGTATTGACCGCATCATTTGTCTTTCCGCATTTGGTACAGGCGAAACCTGGAAGCTTATGCCATGGTCTTACCGGACACTTCTCGGTCCCCTGTTACTCAACCGCATGTTTGACGACCACAATGCGCAAGAAAAAATACTCAAAAACTCCCCGCTCAACTGGACATTTGTGCGCCCGGTCAACTTAAATGACGATCCTGCAAACGTCCTCCGCGTCGGAGAAGCGGATATCCCAGCGCAGGAAAAAATCGGGTTAAAAGTTTCTCGGCAAAACGTCGCGAAATTTATGGCAGAAATCGCTTCAAAAGCGGAAACGCCGCGAAAAGCCTATTGGTTGGCGAGTTGAGGCAACGGACAATTCCGCAATTCATTCCTTTGGCCGGAATTGATTTGGCTCAGCCAAAATCTATAGCGTCCCGACCAAAGGAGTAATTTCATGGAACGCAAACATCTTTATATCGTCTTGGCCATTCTCGGCTTTGTTTTGCCCTGGATGCATTATGTTGGGTTCATTCAAATAAATGGCCTGAACATTCCATTATTCATCGCCAACATTTTTGCCAATGGCCCAGCCACCGGCTTTGCAGCGGATGTGCTTTGGGCAACGCTTGTATTTTGGATCTGGACCTATTTCGATTCGAAAGAAAACAACCTGCCAAACTGGTGGGTGTCGCTTGTCCTCGGCGCTTGTGTCGGCCTATCCGTCGCCCTGCCGATCTATCTTTTGATGCGAGAGCAGGCCCTATCTGCCACCAAAGCACCTATTGGCGCCACAAACTAAACCGCTTCGAGGCGTTTCTCTGCATTCCGGTTGAGCGTGATCCCCGGCGCTTCAGCCAAATGCTCAAGAAGCGTCTCTTCTATGGCCCGGCCGCGCGGATTGTTTTGCATATTTTGGTTCGCCACCAGAAATAGCGGCACTTTGCGCGGGCGCACGCCAGGCAATACTTCAACAAGTTTTCCATTCGCCATTTGGTCAGCAATGAAAAACAAAGGCGAAATCGCAAAGCCGAGCCCAACCTCCACCGCATGTGCGAGCAATTGCGGTTGTTGTGCTAAAAAGCCGGGCTCTAAATGCACAACAATTTCGCCATCTGGCCCATCGCATAATATATCGCCTACTTTGCGGTCTTCGCGATATTGCACATAGTTGAGCTGCGCCAGCTCCTCAGGCGTTGATGGATATCCAACTTCGTCCAAATAAGACGGCGCGGCGACAAAGACATTCTGCACCTCACCGATTCGCTTTACGACACCGCCGCCATGCCCGGGCGATCCGACGCGCACGGCAAAGTCGATATTTTGCTCATCAATATCAATGACCTCATCGGTGGAAATCAATTCCGCCCGCAATTTGGGATGCAGCTTTTGCAACTCAAGGAGGGCCTTCCCCACATGGGTTTGCGCAAGCACTTGCACCGTGGTGATGCGAATTTTACCGCTCAACTCATTTTGCAACCCATCAAGTTCAGCTTGCGCACTTTCCAACCCGCGCAACATGGCCCGACCATGCCGGCAGACAATTTCGCCAGCAGGCGTAAGGCCCACGCCCCTCGAGAAACGCCGGATAAGTGTCTGTCCAAAGTGCTTCTCCAAGCCAGAAATCACTTGGCTCACGGCTGGTTGGCTGACAGCAAGATGCGTTGCCGCCGCCGAGAGACTGCCCCGTTCAACCGCTGCAACGAGATAGCGCATACCGTTCAAAACATCCATAAGCAAACCTTATGACCAATATAAGAACCACTCCAGTTCTCTTATTTGCGAAAAGTTTTACTTAAGTTTGGTAACGCAATCAATAGATGAGTGAACCTAATGAACGCTGACAATCAAAACGCCAAGATGAACCGCCGCGCCCTGCTTGGCGGCCTAATCGCAGCACCAGCAGCCGCATTTACGCTGCCAAACCTAGCGCTTGCATCCAACACGGAAGCAACAACTCCAACCCTGCACCACATGGCAGAGTTTTCGCGCCGCAAAATTGGCGACATCGAAATCATCGGTCTCGCAGACGGATTTTCAACCTTGCCGCTTAGCCTAATGCCAAACTTTGAAGCTGGCCGAGCCGACGTGCTATCTAATGCGAGCTACAAAACACCCAACAAAGAGTTTTTGAACATCGCGATCAACGGCTACATCATCAAAACCAAGAATCACACCATCGCTGTGGATGTGGGGGCACCGTCGTTTTTGTCACCAAATGTGGGCGCA
>CAJXLH010000146.1 GCA_913055925.1 uncultured Maritalea sp.
ATGTAAGGCAAACCAGCTTCGCGCAAACGCTGCACGGCAACCGTGGTGCGTGGCATTTGCATCAACGAAAGCATGCCTTCTTGCATCCGCGCGCCGCCAGAAGCGGTAAACAAGATAAACGGCGTTTTGTTTTTAACCGCGATCTCTAGGCCCTTAACAATCGTCGCGCCAGCCGCCATGCCAAGCGAACCACCGCCAAAGTCAAAGTCTTGCACCGCTGTGGTTACGTCGCGTCCAAGCAGTTTACCGCTGGCCAACAACACACAGTCTTTCATGTCTGTCTTGGCGCGATAGTCGCGCAATTGATCGCTATACTTCTTGATCGCGCGGAACTTGAGCGGATCGTGCGCAACGTCTGGCACCTCATGCTCAGTGAATTGGCCATCATCCAAGAATGCTTTCAAGCGATCACGGGCTTTGATTTTCATGTGGAAGCCAGAATTTGGCACAACCCATTGGTTGGCTTCCAAATCCCGGTAGAACACCATTTCACCGCTTTTTGGGCACTTCACCCACAAATTCTCAGGGCTGTCGCGCTTGTTCAAAAACGAGCGGATCTTCGGGCGAACGACGGAGTTAATCCAGTTCATGTAGCTCTCAGGCCTTCCTGTTTTGCCAAATAATTCGCGCGGTGCTCGCGCACGTCGCGCTTAAATATATTTTTCTGCACCATATCGCAACCGCTACATTTTGGCGAGTTGGAATCGGTAGTTCTCAAATCCCAGCCTATGCAGCTACATCAAATATAGGGCAACTTTGGGACAATAATAGGGCTTGGCCCCTATGCGCGGGCTGCCCGCACGCCTTTGGCGATATCAGCCACCAAATCATGCACCGCTGAAACAGTGCCTTTGGTTGCCTTGCCGTCCTTTAGGCTGTCGCCAATTGCAGAAACAAGTGCTGAACCCACAACAACGCCATCGGCATCCTTGCCGATCCGTTCTGCGTCGGCGGCTGTCTTGATGCCAAAACCAACGCAAACCGGTAGATCTGTGTGGCCTTTGATGCGGTTGACTTGTTCCGCCACGTCGGTTGGGTTGGAAAGGGCGGAGCCTGTAACGCCAGTCATTGAGACGTAATAAACAAACCCTGATGTGTTGGCCAAAACGGCTGGCAGGCGTGCATCGTCGGTTGTTGGTGTCGCCAGTCTGATAAAGTTCAGTCCAGCCTTAATCGCAGGCAGACAAAACTCTTCATCTTCTTCCGGTGGCAAATCCACAATGATCAGGCCATCAACACCCGCCACAAGGGCGTCTGCAATGAAAGTGTCAACGCCGTAAATATAGATTGGGTTATAGTATCCCATCAAAACGATCGGCGTCGTATCGTCATTTTCGCGGAAATTGCGGACAATCTGCAGCGTCTTTTTCATGTCCTGACCTGCTTCAAGCGCGCGCTGACCTGCCAACTGAATGGCTGGGCCATCGGCCATCGGGTCGGAAAAAGGCATGCCCACTTCAATCACGTCAGCCCCTGCCGCTGGCAATCCATTGATCACAGCTTGCGCCGTATCAAAATCGGGATCGCCTGCCATCACAAAGGTCACGAAAGCGGGTCGGTTTTGCTCTTTAAGCGCTGCAAATTTAGCATCCATTCGCGCGGTCATATTATCTGTCCCCAATTGCGGCCAAGCGCCGTCTTTTATTCGCCTTGCAGGTCAACGCCCAAGTGACGCGCTGCGGTAAACACGTCCTTGTCGCCACGGCCACAAAGGTTCATCACGATGATTTGGTCTTTGTCCATCTTCGGCGCGCGTTTTACCACTTCTGCCAAGGCGTGGCTTGGCTCAAGCGCGGGAATAATGCCCTCAAGCTTTGTCAAAAGCTGGAACGCTTCAAGTGCCTCATCGTCGGTAATCGGCACATATTCAACGCGACCGCTATCCTTAAGGAATGAGTGCTCAGGGCCAATGCCAGGATAATCCAGTCCAGCAGAGATCGACGCGCCTTCATCGATCTGACCATCATAATTTTGCAGCAAATAAGTGCGGTTTCCATGCAAGACGCCCGGCTTGCCTGCGGTCAATGATGCACAGTGTTCGTCTGTGTCGATGCCTTTGCCCCCCGCTTCCACACCAACAATTTTGGTGTCGCGATCATCAAGGAATGGGTGGAACAAGCCAATGGCGTTTGAACCGCCGCCAACAGCCGCGATCAACATGTCAGGCAAGCGGCCTTCCGCTTCCATCATTTGCTCTTTGGTTTCTTTGCCAATGATCGATTGGAAATCACGTACCATTTCTGGGTATGGGTGCGGGCCAGCCGCGGTGCCAATTAGATAGTACGTACTCTCAACGTTTGTCACCCAATCTCGTAGGGCCTCATTCATTGAATCTTTCAATGTGCCCTGACCAGCGGTCACAGGAATAATCTCAGCGCCCAAAAGCTTCATGCGGAACACGTTCGGCGCCTGACGCTCAACGTCTTTAGCGCCCATATAGATGGTGCAAGGAAAGCCAAATCGCGCGCAAACAGTTGCTGTGGCCACGCCGTGCTGGCCAGCGCCAGTTTCTGCGATAATGCGCGGTTTGCCCATGCGTTTCGCCAGCAAGATTTGACCGATGCAGTTGTTGATCTTATGCGAGCCGGTGTGGTTCAACTCATCGCGCTTGAAGTAAATCTTCGCGCCACCAAGATGTTCGGTCATGCGCTCTGCAAAATACAAAGGCGATGGACGACCAACATAGTGTTTTAAAAGATAGTCGAACTCCTCTTTGAAAGACGGGTCAGCCTTGGCGTCTTTGTAGGCCTTGTCCAAATCAAGGATCAGCGGCATCAATGTTTCAGCGACAAAACGTCCGCCAAAATCGCCAAACCGTCCACGCTCGTCCGGCCCCATTCTTAAACTATTTGCACCCGACATTTGTCGCTCCCAATTTTTTTGTTCAAACGCTGGCAATCGTCGCCCGCGAAATGAACCGGCGGATTTTCTCCGCATCTTTTTCACCACGCGCGCGCTCTACCCCGGAGGAAACGTCAATCGCGTAGGGTTGGATTTGCTTTATCGCATCCGCCACATTATCAATATCTAACCCACCCGAAAGCATGAAGCGAATACTAGGGTCAAGCGCTTTAAGGACCGACCAGTCAAATACCTCGCCATTTCCGCCCGGAATGTCAGAATCTTTTGGCGGTTTAGCATCAAGCAAAACCAAATCAACAAGCTGATCAAACGCAGCCACTTCGCCCAAATCGTCTTCGGTTGCAACTGGCAAGGCCTTGATCAATCGCGAATGCGCAAGCTCTTTGATTTCTTTAACACGTTCAACACTCTCGCCGCCATGCAGCTGGATGTAGTGCGGGCGCAATGCATTGAGCAGTTCTATTTGCGCATTTTCGGGATTAACGGTCAGGATCACCGTTTCTGCACGCGTGCCCACATGTTCAATGAGCTTGCCAATTTGATCCAATTCAAGATGGCGAGGGCTTTTTGCAAAATTCACAAAACCAATCAGGTCGGCGCCGGCCTCGATTGCCACGTCGACAAGTTCCGGCGTCTTAAGGCCACAAATTTTAATCTTGAGTTGCATGGCGATACGCTGCCTTTTGCGAAAATGGGGAGGGTTTTGCCGTTAGTGGCTTGGACCATCCAATAGCGCCAAAGGATCGTCATTCTTTGGCTGTTGTTTCGGCGCGCTTTCCTTTTGAATCTTATTCAGGTCGCGCCGCAGTTGCCGCTCGGCTTTGCGGTGTTTGCCTTGGTTAAGCCAGTCACCAACCCCGCCCAGCAAAACACCGAGCAGAAGTGCGGCGTAAATCACCACAAAAAGGGGTACTTCAATCGGTCCCCAAAACGGCGTTTCGGGAGAAATTGGGTCAATACCAATTTGCACAACCTGTCGGTTGGCCAGCGCAAACAGCGCCAAAATCAAGCCAAACGGCACCAGCACAAACCACATCACGACGCGTTTGATCATCAAATATTTCCCGATTTGATCGTGCCACGCCGCAGCGCTGCGCAAAGAAGAGCTTACTTGTTCAAGCGTTCTCTGATTTCTTTGCCCGCCTTGAATTGCGGCACGTATTTTTCTTCGACTTCAACCTTTTCACCGGTACGCGGGTTGCGACCAACGCGTGCCGGACGATTTTTGACTGAAAATGCGCCGAAGCCGCGCAGCTCTGCGCGTCCACCATCGGCCAAAACATCGCCAATTTCGTCAATAATCGTGTTCACGATGTTCTCCACATCGCGCTGGAACAGATGCGGATTTTCTTCCGCTAATTTTTGAATAAGTTCCGATTTTATCACTTAAGGGCCTCCCAAACTCACTAATTCACTGTTACGCCACAAGAATTAGCTATTTGCTAGGTTGCCAAACAGACACAAGACCGTCAAGCGCTGTTACGCTTTTTAGGCTATCACCCATTGCCTTCGCGGCAATGCCGCCGATGAGGTTTTGTACACGATCCCACTCGCTTTCCGGCAATGGGAAGTAAGTGTTGACGTCCAAATCCTCAATCTCGTGCATCTCTTTAAGCCAGGCCAGCGCTTCGATTTCGCCGCCGATCTGATCAATCAGCTTCGCTTCCAAAGCTTGCCGACCAGTCAGGACGCGCCCATCAGCAAGCGTAAGGACGGTGCTACGATCAAGTTCGCGTCGTTCCGCAACAATATCTACGAACCAATCATAAGAATCATCCACGAGTTCCTGAAGGCTCTGGCGCACATTCGGTGTCATCGCTTCGTCAATATCAGGTTCCGCTTTCAAAGGACCAGTTGCCACTTTGTCATAGTCCAACCCAACGGTTTCAAACAGTTTTG
Organism: uncultured Maritalea sp.; assembly: GCA_913055925.1. GTDB lineage: Bacteria > Pseudomonadota > Alphaproteobacteria > Rhizobiales > Devosiaceae > Maritalea. The sequence goes on from CAJXLH010000146.1 coordinate 4,762, forward strand.
ACGCGTCGAGGTGCATATACAAAACGCCGATGGAGCCAACAATTGAAAGGCGGCGAGCAAAAATTCGATCTGTGCTGATCGCCGTCATGTAAGCGGCGGATGCGCCCAATTCGTTGATCACTGCAACCGTTGGCTTTTGTGCACGCAAACGCCCAATATCTTCGTAAAGCTCTTCGCCACCTGCAGTTGAGCCGCCAGGGGAATTGATCTGAATGATCACCGCCTTCACGTCTTCTGCTTCAGCCAGATTTTTAAAAACTTCACGGCGCAACGGGTCAGTGCCAATGGCTCCGTCTATCACCACGCGCGCAATATGCTCTTGTTTGATCGGCTCGCTAAAGCCGCCCAATGCTTTGCCAAGAACCGCAACAATCGCAATAGCGATGGCCGCGAATGCCACATAGCGCCAGTTGCGACGCGACTTGCGGAGCTTGCGTTGGCTCATAATTTGATCGACTTGTTCGGTCTCAGAATTGATGCTCACCAAAACGCTCCATTTATTCAGCACATTCGTCGCAACGAGGATTTTTTGAATTCCTAGTGCGTTGAGCACACCTTTGCAAGCAATCTATCGGGTGAATTCGCCGCAGTGCCATCCATCAGCGATGTGTTTGCAAATTGCCGGACGCAACAAAAAAGGCCGCCCAATGGGCGACCTCTAAATTTGCCAACTCTTGCCTTCTGAAAGGCTTAGTCGTCGTTGTTCTGCTGTAGCGCAGCACCAAGAATGTCGCCCAATGAAGCGCCAGAGTCTGTTGAACCGTACTGTGCAACAGCTTCTTTTTCTTCTGCGATTTCAAGTGCCTTGATAGACAATGAAATGCGACGAGTTTTCTTGTCGAACTGAGTAACGCGCGCGTCAACTTTGTCGCCAACCGCGAAACGCTCAGGGCGTTGCTCAGAACGGTCACGGCTAAGGTCAGCACGGCGGATAAACGCAGTTTGGTCGCCATCAGCAAGCTTAACTTCGATGCCACCATCGTTAACTTCGGTAACTTCGCAAGTAACGATTGAGCCTTTACGCAAGCCGTCTGTTGCTTCCGCAAATGGGTCGCCAGAAAGTTGCTTGATGCCCAAAGATACACGCTCTTTGTCGATGTCCACGTCCAAAACAACAGCCTTGACCATATCGCCACGGTTGTAGTCTTCAAGCGCTTCTTCGCCTTGGCGGTTCCAGTCAAGGTCAGACAAGTGAACCATGCCGTCCACGTCATCTTCAAGACCAACGAACAAACCAAATTCAGTTTTGTTCTTAACTTCACCTTCAACTTCGGTGCCTTGTGGGAACCGAGCTGCAAATGCTTCCCAAGGATTGTCAAGGCACTGCTTAAGGCCAAGAGAAATACGACGCTTCTCTGGATCAACCTCAAGAACCTTAACTTCAACTTCCTGAGATGTTGAAACGATCTTGCCTGGGTGCACGTTCTTCTTGGTCCAGCTCATTTCTGAAACGTGGATCAAGCCTTCAATGCCCGGCTCAAGCTCAACAAACGCACCGTAGTCAGTGATGTTTGTGATACGGCCAGTGAAGCGGCTCTCAAGCGGATATTTCTGATCAATTGTTTCCCAAGGATCAGCTTCAAGCTGCTTCATGCCAAGTGAAATACGGTGTGTTTCCATATTCACGCGGATGATTTGAACCTTGATTGTTTCGCCAATTGTCAAAACTTCTGAAGGGTGGTTCACACGACGCCATGCGATGTCTGTGACGTGAAGCAAGCCGTCAATGCCGCCCAAGTCAACAAATGCACCGTAGTCTGTGATGTTTTTAACCACACCATCAACAACCTGGCCTTCTTCCAACTTGCCGACGATTTCAGAACGTTGCTCTGCACGGCTCTCTTCAAGAACAGCACGACGAGAAACAACGATGTTGCCGCGGCGCTTGTCCATTTTGAGGATTTGGAATGGCTGTGAAATGTTCATCAAAGGCGCGATGTCGCGGATAGGACGGATGTCCACTTGCGAACGCGGCAAGAACGCTGTTGCGCCATCAAGGTCAACAGTGAAACCACCTTTAACTTGGTTAAAGATGATGCCATCAACACGCTCGTTTTTG
>CAJXLH010000147.1 GCA_913055925.1 uncultured Maritalea sp.
AGGGCTAATTGCTTTTGAAACCGCGCATCCGGTGCCTGATGAAAGCTCGCTTGCTGCGGGTGCTGCGGCGATTGAGTGGTTGGCCGGTTTGCCTGAAAACTCTCGGTTGCTTGTGCTGGTGTCTGGCGGCGCTTCTTCATTGATCGAACATCTGCGTCTAGGCGTCACTTTTGAAGATTTGGTGGCGTTAAACAAAACGGCCCATGCTGAAGGGTGGGCAATCGAACAAATCAATAAAAAAAGACGTGAGCTATCGGCCATCAAAGGCGGCGAGTTATTGCGCCATTTTGCGGGCAAGGCCGTGCGCGCGCTCTGTATTTCAGATGTGGAGGGTGATGGCGTCGACGTTATTGGTTCTGGCATTGGCGCTTGCCCGAAAGACGCAGCGTTTGAGTATACCAGTGAAATTATCGCGTCGAATGCAGTGGCTCGGGATTCAATCGAAACGCTCGCCAGAGCAAACCAGTTTCAGATCATCGAAAATACCGAAATGCTCTATGATGATGTGGAAGTTCTCGCGCCGAAATTGGCGCAGCGGGTGCTTGCGGGGCCAGCGGGCCTCTACATTTGGGGTGGTGAAAGCACCGTAAGATTGCCTGAGGACCCAGGATATGGCGGTCGTAACCAAGCGCTTGCATTATTGTTTGCTAGCGAGATCTCTGGCTATGAAGGCATTACAGCGCTTTTTGCGGGGACTGATGGTACAGACGGCCCAACTGAGAATGCAGGCGGCCTGGTTGATGGCAAAAGCTTTTCAGCTGGTGAGAGTGCTTCAGCCGCTTTGGAAGCAGCGGATGCCGGGCGCTACTTGCAGTCGGTTGGCGCAGCGCTAAAGACAGGGCCAACCGGAACCAATGTGATGGATATTGCGCTCGTTCTTAAAAGCGATAGCTAGGTCTTAGCTGGCTTTTACGGCATCCATGCTCGCGACGAGTTGATCTTTGTAGCTTTGTGGGAAATTGGCTGTTTCCAACCCAGCATAAATTGGCGCGACATATTGAGGCGTCGGCCGCCATGGCGATAGTTCGCCTGGAATAACATATGTTGAAGAGCTTACTTCATTGCCATCTTTGTCGATCAGCGTGATCGGCATATGCACCCATTGCTCTGTATCCACTTCGGCCGCTGCATCCATTTTCGCCATATCTTGGTCAGTTAGTTCGTATTGAATGCCATAAGTCACAGCGCCATCTTTTTTAATCAAAGTGCAGCCTGCAAGCCCTTCGCGGGCGCAGTTGCCAAATGCCATTTCATAGCCTTCCAGGCGCATATAGCCGACATTTTTGGCGCTCGGGCAAACCGCGCGCATACTGTTTTCAACCAAAAGGGTGCCATAGGCAAAGTAATGCATTTTAATCTCCAATTTCGATAGCAATGGGGTTAGCTGGCGTTGTTGCGCCAGAAAGCTTGGTGTTGGAACTGTTCCAGATGGTCAGGCATTTCAGCGCTGCGGTGGCAGCGAACCTTGTGCCCTTCGTTGTTTGTTGATTTGAGCTCTGGTGATTGCTCGACGCATTTTTCAATTGCGAGTGGGCATCTTTCAGCGAAGCGACAACCTTTTGTGCCCACGGATAGGTCGGGCGGCGAACCGGGAATGGAAATCGGCTCACGATCCGCAGTCGGGTCGGGAATTGCGTAACGCAAACCCGCTGAGTAAGGATGTTGCGGTGACCGCGCGATTTGATGTGTTGGTCCCATCTCGACGATTACGCCTGCATACATCACGACCATTGTCTCGCAGCTTTCGACAACCAATGCCAGATCGTGCGTAACCAACACAAGCGCAAAGCCTTGTTGATCCTGCAGCTCAAATAGTCGCTCAAATATCTGGTCTTGAACGATGACATCCAACGCGGTTGTCGGTTCATCGGCAAGGATAACTTCAGGCTGCAAGGCGAGGGCCATCGCAATGACCGCGCGTTGCCGCATGCCGCCTGAGAATTGATGCGGATAGTCATCCAGGCGACCAGGCGGCACACCAACCATTTCGAACAGTTTAGCGGCGTGAGCGCGGGCCTGTATTGTTGTCTGGTTTGAATGCGCTTGAATGGCTTCAACAATTTGAGCCCCGATTTTGTGAACCGGGTTAAGGGCGTTCAGCGCGCTTTGGGTGATCATTGAGATATCCGCCCATCGCGTTTTACGCCGTTCTTCGGTGTCCATGCTCAGCAAATCGCTGCCGTTCAAGGCGACTTTGCCGGTGCGAATTTCAGCGTTGCCGGGCAGCACGCCCATAATTGTTTTGAGCAATGTTGACTTGCCGCAACCGCTTTCACCGACTAAGCCAACGCGAGCGCCTTTCGATATCGATAGCTCAATGTCGCGTAGAGCCGCCACGTTTTGACGGTCAACGCGGTAGTCGACGTCGAGATTTTCGATTGAGAGGATGGATTTTTGATCTTGATTTGTCATAATCACCCTGCCTGTTTAATGCGTGGATTGACCACTTCTTCATAGGCGCGGCCGATGAAGTAGACGGAAGTCACAAGGATCATGATTGCAATGCCGGGGGGGACCACCCACCACGGCGCGCGATACATCATTTGTGAGGCGTAAGCGTCGTAAATGATGGTGCCCCAGCTGACGACATTGGGGTCGCCAAAGCCGAGAAATCCTATGCTTGCTTCTGTAATGATGGCCCATGCCAAGGCAAAGGTGACGCCAACCAAAGCAAAAGGCATGATGTTTGGCGCAATCTCTTTGTAGATGATGTCGAAATCACTGGCGCCAGTCGTTTTGGCGGCGGCAATGAACTGCCTTTCACGCAAAGACAGGACTTCAGCGCGAACAATCCGGGCGGTGGAGCGCCACATGACGATCATCATCGCAAAAATGATGGTCCAGATGTTTTGCCCAGTTAGTGACAGCAGAACAATGATGAATGGCAAGAACGGCAGACCAAGGAATATGTCGGTCAAGCGCATAAGGAAATTGTCGACGTGACCGCCGAGGTAACCTGCCAATAGGCCGATATTTACGCCGATAATGACAGTGCCAAGAGCCGTAAGTACGCCAATGATCAATGCCGGACGTGCGCCCCAAAGCATTTGGCTCATCACATCGCGCCCCAAAAGTGTTGTGCCGAGCCAATGGTCAAGCGTTGGTGGCGACAGGCGCACAAGTTTGCCAGCATCATCATAAATGCGTTCTGTTGGCCCATATGGTGCCAGCAGGGGACCAAACACCGCTATGCCGACGCAGATGCCGCAAATGACAAGGCTGACCCGTCCTGAGGGCGACTGCCAGATGATGGCGAAGAACTTTGAAAGTGATCTCAACATGTTGCGCGCCTATTGGTAAGTAATTCGGGGATCGAGAATGCCGTAAAGGACATCCGCAAAAAGGGTGCCGGCGACGGTGAGGACAGCAATGAGGAGGAACGCGGCTTGAACGACTGGATAGTCTGAGCGACCGACGGCTTCCACCATCAACAAGCCGAGACCGGGCCATGAAAACACGGTTTCAATGACGACAGATCCGGCAACCGCCCAACCCAATATCATGGGTAAGGTGGTTGCCAGCGGGAGCATCGAATTTCGCATCGCGTGGTGGTAAAGAATGCGCTTTTCTGGAACGCCTTTCATGCGTGCGAGTTCGATGTAATCCTCACCAATTGTAGAAAGCATGGTGGAACGCATCAGCAAAAATGGGAAGCAGAACTGGTAGGCGACATTGACCATGAATGGCAGTGCCAGATGGTGCAAAAAGTCCAGCGATAAGTACATTTGCAAGTTCGCTTCAGGGAACATGCCAGGCGAGACAATGTGGCCGACTGGAAATAGGTCAAGACGGATTGAGAAAAACAGGATCGCCAACATGCCGAGCCAAAAGACGGGTGTAGATTGCAGCGCTGTCGCAATGAGCACCAGTGCGCCTTCAAGCTTGCTGCCGCGTTTCCACGCAACCATGGCGCCAACAAATGCACCTATCGCGTAGGCAACGATCATTGAGGGCAAGATCAAAACAAGCGTGTTGATCAATCGGTTGCCGATTTCACCTGCCACAGGGCGCAGTGTATGAAATGAAATGCCAAAATCCAGCAGCACAAGATTGCGCAAATAGATAAGATATTGCTCGAATAGCGGTTTATCCAACCCGAATTGCGCCTTTAGTGCTTCCTGCGCCTTCGGGTAAAGGGCCGGGCTGATAACCGTGGCTGTCGGATCCCCGGGCAGCAGGCGAAACATGAAGAACATGACTGTCGACATCACAAACAAGGTGAGGAGAGCGTGCCAAGTGCGTTTGATCAAAAACTGACGCATCAAACGACCCCCTTGATTTCACTGGCGCGGTGATTTGAGTGCGCGAAATGGCAACCTGCCATGTGAAAGCCTTTTATCACCGGTTTCGGTTTGGTTTGCTGACAAATGTCAGTCGCGGCGGGGCAACGCGGGTGAAAGCGACAGCCGGTTGGTACATTTGCCGGGCTGGGTATTGCACCGGAAATCTTGGGACGCTCACGTTTGACGTCTGGATTTGAATTTGGTGTGGCTGCAAGAAGCGCCTTTGTGTACGGGTGCTCGGGTGCCGCGAACACCTGTTTGCATGGGCCGCTTTCAATGATCTTGCCCAAATACATAATGGCCAATTTGTCACAAATGGCGGGCACCGAAGACAGATCATGGGTGATATAGATTAGGCCGATATTGCGCTTTTTCACCAGTCGCTTGAGCAGTTGAACGATACCCCATTTTATAGAGACATCGAGCATTGAAATCGGCTCGTCTGCGACGATGAGTTCTGGTTCAAGCACCAAGGCACGCGCAATGCATACACGTTGGCGTTGACCGCCACTTAGCTCATGCGGGAACTTATCAATAAACCGGCTTGCGGGTTGGAGCTCGGCGTCAGCAAGGGATTCTAGGGCCTTTTGACGTAACTCGGCGCGCGAAAGTCCAAGCCTTTGATAAACCAACGGCCGGCTGACAATTTCAGCGATAGTGTGCTGTGGGTTTAGCGACCCATAAGGGTCTTGAAAAACCATCTGCACCTTCTTGTGGAAGGCGCGTTTGGCTTTGCCTTTTAGAAAGCCAACTTCGTCACCGTTAAACGAAATTGTTCCGGTTGAAGGGGCTTCCAATCCCACGAGAAGACGCGCAAGTGTTGACTTGCCGCAACCGCTTTCACCTACAAGTCCAAGGACTTCACCTGGTTGTAGGTTTAAATCGATACCATCAACCGCACGAATAGTCGTGGGTTCTGACATGCCAAAGAGTGAGGATAGTCCCTCACCAAGCAAATAATGCTTGGTGAGGTCTTTGATTTGCAACATCATAAAGAAATGCGTTTCTTTCGACGGGTCTATTCTGGGAAATGAAGTGCGCCGGCGGCATCCCAGGTGAACCCGGCATCAGCCAACATTTTGCGCGCTTTTTCGATGTCATAGTCCGGCAGCTCAAGCGTTGCGTTGTGCCAATAGCCATTGACCGGCACGATAGACGTGGCGCTACGCGCGGCGTCACCGCCGAGCACCTCTTCAATAATTTGCTCATATGGCACCGCATAGGCCGCAGCTTGGCGAAGGGCTTTGTTGGAGAATACAGGACCGGATGCGTTGTAGCGTGCGGACATATATCCGTTTGAATAGGTGCGGTAGAGTTTTAAGTTTTCTTCTGCCGCGAACTCATCCACCACTGTTGGCACGAGAGGTTGCAAGGAAACGTCGATTTCGCCCTTCTTCAATGCTGCGCCGACAACTTCGGCGGATCCGAAGATCACGTAGAGCAAGTCGGACGCTGGTGCCATGAAATGGTTGTCGCGCTTGGCGAAGTAGATTTCTTGGCCCTCTTTCCAATATTTGAGGGTGTAAGGGCCGCTGCCCACCGGGTTTGTATTGCGGAACTCTTGCGGTTTCGCGATGCCGGTATCCTCAATAACGCTGCCCCAAATATGCTCTGGTAGGATGAAAACTTGACCCAGTGTATGAAGAATGAATGGTGCGTAGGCTTCAGTGAGCTTGAAACGTAACGTGCCATCATCTTGAATTGTCACGCTTTCTAGGCGCTCAAGGTATTTCTTGTAGTAAGCCGCTTCCCACTCTTTGAAGTAGTCGAACGAGAATTTTACGTCTTTCGCGGTAACGGGCTTACCGTCCGAAAAAGTGTGACCATTGCGCAAAGTGACATCGATCGTGGTGTCGTCGACAACAGTGAAACCTTCCGCTAAGCGGTTGCGTGGTTTGCCGTCTGGACCAAGTTCGATCAAGCGGTCGTAAATGAGGCTGAGATTGTTGAAATCTTCTGCGATGTTTGCCGCGAGGGGATTGAATGTCGCTTGGTCAATTGTTTGCCCCATCTTCACAGCGCTGCCGTTGGCAGATGTCATGCGTAGCGCATTCCAGATTGAACGCAGCCCATCTGGCGCAGCTTCAAAGCCCGGGATGCTGACATTGTCGGTGTTTATTGCGGTTGTTGAAATAACAGCGCCGACAATGGCTTCAGGTTGCTCGTTATATAAGACTTCTTGCAGTTCAAGAATGACCTTGCGACGTTCTTCTGCATCGTAGATGCCGAGCTGTTTTAGGCCGAGACGATCAACTTCAGGTGAGGAAAACTCGCCCACATTCCAGTCGCCTGGCGCTGAGTTTGCAGAGTTAAACTGGGCGTTGGTGAAGAAATCCGGTTCCATCCGGTAAGGCGCACCTGAAAGCACAGAAAGCACAACATCAAAATCATGCTCAGAGAACCATTTGCCCAACATCGGGTTGGGGAAGGGTTGAGGGTTTAAATTGACGGTTAAACCCAGTTCCCGCCAGCCTTCGGCAATGTAGTTGCTGGTTTCGTAGTAATGTTGG
>CAJXLH010000148.1 GCA_913055925.1 uncultured Maritalea sp.
CTTCCTGAAGATCGGCGACCGCGCCGCCGGGGCCATCAAGTCAGGCGGCACCACCCGCCGCGCCGCCAAGATGGTGGTGGTCGACATCGACCACCCGGACATCGAGGAATACATCAACTGGAAGGTGAAGGAAGAGCAGAAGGTTGCTGCCCTCGTCACTGGTTCCAAAACCGTTTCCAAGCACATGAAAGCCATCATGAAGGCCTGCGTAAACTGCGAAGGCCAAGGTAATGATTGCTTCGACATTCAAAAGAACCCTGCCCTTAAGCGCGAAGTCCGCGCGGCGAAAAAAGCGCTGGTGCCTGAAAACTACATTCAGCGCGTTATCCAGTTCGCTGAGCAAGGCTACACAGACCTCGAGTTTCCTGTTTACGACACAGACTGGGATTCAGAAGCCTACCTTACTGTTGCAGGTCAAAACTCAAACAACTCAATCCGCGTGACAGACGGCTTCCTAGAAGCGGTTGAAAAAGATGGCGATTGGGATTTGGTTGGCCGTATTTCTGGCGAAACAACCAAAACACTTAAAGCACGTGAGCTTTGGGACAGTGTTGGCTATGCCGCGTGGGCATGTGCTGATCCGGGCATCCAGTACCACACCACAATCAATGATTGGCATACATGTAAGGAAAGCGGCGACATCCGCGCGTCGAACCCTTGTTCAGAATATATGTTCTTGGACGACACAGCATGTAACCTTGCTTCATTGAACTTGCTGCAGTATCGCGGCAAAGACGGCCAGTTCCTCATCGAAGATTTTGAGCACTCTGTTCGCTTGTGGACGCTTGTTCTTGAAGTCTCTGTAATGATGGCGCAATTCCCGTCAAAAGCGATTGCTGAACGCTCTTACGAGTACCGCACATTGGGTCTCGGCTACGCCAACATTGGCGGTTTGTTGATGACATCTGGCATCGGCTACGATTCAGATGAAGGCCGCGCAATCGGTGGCGCCATCACGGCGATCCTTACCGGTGTTTCTTACGCAACATCTGCGGAAATCGCGAAAGAGCTTGGCCCGTTCCCGAATTACGAGCCAAACGCAAAGCATATGCTTCGCGTCATGCGCAACCACCGCAATGCCGCACACGGCAATGCTCAAGGTTACGAGGAGCTATCCATCAACCCAGTGCCGCTTGATCATGCAAACTGCACCGATGCGCGCTTGGTGGAACACGCCAAGAAGGCATGGGACAAAGCGCTTAAACTTGGTGAAAAGCATGGTTACCGTAACGCGCAAGTTTCTGTGATTGCTCCAACCGGCACCATCGGCCTTGTGATGGACTGTGACACCACAGGCATCGAGCCAGACTTCGCGCTTGTGAAGTTCAAAAAGCTCGCTGGCGGCGGCTACTTCAAAATCATCAACCGTGCAGTGCCAGAAGCGCTTCGTACACTTGGCTACTCAGAAGACCAGATTGCTGAAATCGAAGTCTATGCGGTGGGCCACGGTAATTTGAACCAAGCGCCAGGCATCAACCCAACTACATTGAAAGCCAAAGGCTTTACCGAAGAGAAGGTTGAAGCCATCAACGCTGGTCTTGAAAGCGCATTTGACGTCAAATTCGCCTTCAACAAATGGAGCCTTGGCGAAGAATTCTGTAAGAATGACCTCGGTTTCACCGACGAGCAGCTCAATGACATGAACTTTGACATGCTCTCAGCGCTTGGCTTCTCAAAAGACGAAATCGAAGCGGCAAACATCCATGTTTGTGGTGCAATGACCCTTGAAGGTGCCCCTCACCTTAAAGAAGAACATTACAATGTGTTTGATTGTGCCAACCCTTGCGGCCGTATCGGCAAACGCTTCTTGAGCGTTGAAAGCCACATCCGCATGATGGCGGCAGCACAGCCATTCATCTCTGGTGCGATTTCAAAAACCATCAACATGCCAAACAACGCAACGGTTGAAGAGTGTAAAGAAAGCTACATGCTTTCTTGGAAGCTCGCCTTGAAAGCCAACGCACTTTATCGCGATGGTTCAAAGCTTTCTCAGCCATTGAACGCACAATTGTTGGCAGACGACGAAGACGATGCGATTGATGCCGCTGAAGAATTGGTAGCACAAGCCCCAGTGGAGCGCACAGCTGCCGTTGCAGAACGTATCGTTGAACGTGTGGTTGAGCGCGTTCGTGAACGCGAGAAGATGCCTGATCGCCGTAAAGGCTACACGCAGAAATCTCGCGTTGGCGGACACACCATCTTCCTTCGTACCGGCGAATATGATGATGGCTCTTTGGGCGAAATCTTCATCGATATGCACAAAGAAGGCGCCGCCTTCCGTGCGATGATGAACAACTTCGCGATCGCCATCTCCCTTGGCCTACAATATGGCGTGCCTTTGGAAGAATATGTGGATGCGTTTACATTCACCAAGTTCGAGCCTGCGGGCATGGTGCAAGGCAACGAAGCGATCAAGTCTGCCACATCGATCCTTGATTATGTGTTCCGCGAATTGGCGATCTCTTACCTAGATCGTGATGATTTGGCCCATGTCACACCTGACAATATGAGCGCCACGTCATTGTCGCCTAACGCTGCACAAGACCAAACCTCCGGCAATGGCCCGAAACCAGTCGCCGCCGCACAATTTGTCTCTAAAGGCCTCACCCGTGGCCGCGTGAAAGACAAAAACTTGATGCTGGTGACCAACGAGCCAAGCGCTTCTGGCAATACAGTGCAAGCCATGCAGTCAAATGCAGCAACAGCGCTGAAGCAAGACAGCCAAACAGCCCCTGAATTGGCCGTCGCGCCAACTGAAGAAGCTGTGGCCGAGCCCGTGGCCGACGTGAACACCCAACGCGCCCAAGCCCGCATGAAAGGCTATGAAGGCGAAAGCTGCCCCGAATGCGCAAACTTCACCCTCGTGCGCAACGGCACCTGCTTGAAGTGTGACACTTGCGGCTCAACAACTGGCTGTAGCTAAGCCACTGAGGCTACAAACTATTTGAACGAGTACTCACCCCGGTCGGCGCAAGTTGGCCGGGGTTTTGATTTTTTGAAGGAACACTGGAATGAACGAGAAAATTGATAACCTAGTTCACTCAATTGTTGAGCTAACAAGTTTCGAAACAGATTCAATGGATCGCAGTGCAGTTTTTGGAATTGAGGCGTATCGGTTCGAAAAAGCACAAGAGGCCATGAAATACTCGCAAGGCCTGATAAAACTTCTTGACCCAAGTAAATTTGAATTTATGCAAGAGCAGAATCTGAACGCTCTACACCAGTGCATTGACACATTGGTTCGTTCTGCAACTGACATCATGAGACTGGAGGTAGGGGAAAGCGGTTCCGAGAGAAGCAAACTTCCCGGTTTAGAAAAAGCAATAATTGATGATGCAATCATTCTGGCAGAGAAAATTAATCGAACGGCATTTGCGTTCTCAGTTTACTCATTAGACGGCAGAGTTAAGCCGAAGCTTTTAGCTGAATTTGAAGAAATTAAGACCAAACACAAACGTTTCAATGACTCGATAGAAAAAGCAAACGATCAGCTTAACGTTTCAATGATTGGCGCTAAAAATCGATCCGACGAGTTAGTCGCAGCGCTCGCAAGCAAGTCAAAACGAATAGCCGAAGAACTGGAACAAGCTTCAGCGAGAATATCTTCATTTGAACATCAAACCATAGAACGCCTGCGACTTAATAGCTTGTCAAAACTGTGGAAGGACAAAGCAAAACAGCACAAGCTAATCCATACAACTATGTCTACGGTAGTCTTTATCGCCTTCTTGTTTTTTGCCCAACTTTTGGTGAATGCTTTCAATCAAACATGGATTGATACCGTTGTCGCGACATTTGCAATTCAAGGTGAAATCAAAAGTTGGCATGAAGTATTCGCTGGCATGGTCCCTAAACTGATAGCATTTGGGCTTCCCGTCGGCGCAGTAATCTGGCTAATGCGCGTATTCCTCAGATTGTACCTTTCAAATCGTGTTCTGTGGGAAGACGCTGAACAACGAAGTGTTATGCTCGACACCTACCTCACGCTCTATCAAGAAGACGAAGTCGCAGACACAGACAGACACTTGCTCCTAAATGCAATGTTCCGTCCATTGCCCGGCGAGTCGAGCGATATTGATCCACCCAATTTCACGGAAATTCTGACCATGCCAAAGAAAGGCTAACAGTTTTCATCCGCCAAATTTGAGCAACGACCACTAATTCTCAAATTCAGACCAAGCGCGCCTCAGCCAACAACTGAGAACACGCCTCGTCTTCAATGCCCAGCGCTTCGAACTGCAATACAACGTTTTCGAGATATTCTAAGCTCGTGCCCAGCCAGCCTTCGCCATTGCGCAGGCAGTTGAGCTGTTCTTCGCGGGTGATGTTCGCCTCGATTTGGCGTGCTTCGTAGTTTGCGACAAATGTTAGCGCGCTGATGGTTTCATCGCCAAGGCGCGTTTCCACCAGCGTTGGGAAATAGGTTGGGCCGAAGAACTCGCGCCGCCACAAAATCTCTGTTTCGTGCTCGATGATCTCTTTTGGAATGCGAAATGCGAGGCCATTGCACCCCTCGCCCTTATCAAGCGCTGCCATCAACCCCGGATTTTCCGGCGTACCGCGCCCGCCCAGCATGTCTTTCAAGATAAACCGCCGCTCATAATTCGGCACATGGGCCCGCCGCACATCGGAAAACAAAAAGGCTGGATCCCACATTAGCGAACCATAGGCAAACACCCAAAGATCATCCTCACGTTGATCTGCAAGCACTTCCGCGCGGTTTTCCTCGCGCTGTGCTGTCGTGTTCAAAAATGGGCGTATCCATTCAAGTTCGGGCCGCTTGCGCAGCAACTCATCCGCATCAAACGTGCGAAACCGTGACGTTTCCGGATCAACAATTTTGCCCCGTAGCCCCGGGTGATGAACAAAAGGATCATTGGTGATGCGCATAAATATCCGTCTTGAAACTCATATCAAACATCATTCCTATCACGCGCAATTGCACCAAGAAAGACGCGCCAGAAAACGTGAATATCGGCAAAAATCAGCCGCATAAACTTCGGTTTATTGCCTGCTCAATAACCCTTAGGCCAATATCGCAATCACCAAAGCTTTCCTAATTCCAACTCAACCGCGCAATACCGCCCGGTCAGATCAAAGGAAAGATCATGAAAAAACAAATTGCGATTTCACTCCCACTTATCTTTGCAGCATTCGTGGCTTACGCCGCTTCGGGTGACACAGGCACCCCTCTTACTGACGCGATTGAAAGCGCCGAGAAGGAACCGGTTGAGATGTGCATGCTCAATGGCGAATTGGTGCCTGAGATCGAAGACGATCACGAAGAAGATGGCAAAGACAGCGATGATGACGCTAACGAGGCCGAAGACGATGATGAAGATGGCAAAGATGACGACGACGATCAAGACACCGAAGACGAAATCGAGCCATGTGACGAAGTAGAAGCGACAACAGCTAGCAACGGCTAGATTTCGCCACAATCGCTTCCCATCTCTTCAGGAGATGAGCAAAGGGCGGTCCCTGTTTCAATACGGGGACCGAACAAATTATGAAACGCCTGATCATACTTTTGATGTTTCTTCTGCTGCCCCTCTCCGCAGCGGCAGCGCAAACCACAACGCCCGACCTTGTTGAAAATCTTCAAAAGCAAGGATTTGAGCTGGTCTCCATCGAGCGAAGTTGGTTGCGGCGGCTTGTTTTCACTTTCGAAAGTGAAGAGCTGAAAAGAGAAATCATCCTCAACCCGTCAAATGGGTCGATCATGCGGGACTATTCAGAACCAAAAGACGACGACGATAGCGACGACGACCCTTGGTATCTCTATTTGTTCAGCAATAGCACCGGTGAAAGTGCTGATCATGACGGAGAAGAAGATGACTGAGCGTCTCTTCATCATCCTCATCATGGTCATGCAGGCCATTGGCCTCACCTTCTTTGCCGGTCAAACCTTCATTTCGCTTCTGGGTATTTCGATGCGCCCGCTGCCTTGGGAGGTTCAAGAAGCGCTCGAAATCATTGCATCTGGTTCACTTATCCTCGGCCTCACCATGGGCGCTTATCTGCTTCGAAAGTCCATCAAACAAAGAAATCGCGTTCAAAAAGCACTCGCATCGGCCTCCAGTTCGTTTGAGCAAGTGATCGACGCTAGATTCACCGAATGGGGTCTATCTGAGGCTGAAAAAGACGTTGCACTATTTGCCATTAAGGGCATGAACACGGCCGAAATTGCCGATTTACGCAACACAAGTGATGGCACAGTAAAAGCCCAAAGTGCGCAGGTATATCGCAAGGCCGGCGTCAACAGCCGCGCCCAATTGCTTAGCCTTTTTGTTGAAGATTTATTCGACGAAAACCTCGTCAAAAACTAAAACTTGTCCCCGCCCACAAATGCTGAATTATACTCAATCCCATCTTGCTCCTCACGGACATCGACGGATGGAGGAGCGCTTGAGCCAACCCTAATCTTCGCTTCGGCGCCAGCTAGCAGGCGCATTATGGCGGGGGTGCCGGGGAAGCAGTCGGTAGACTGCGACGGCGGCTCAAGAAAAGATGATTGAGGTTGGTGCTGGCCGCAGCACTAATCCGCAAAATAGTGTGTTGTCCAGTCCGACGCCGAGGATACCCATAAGCCGCGATGGTGCTTTTTCTGTGCCCCATCTTGAGTTGATCAACCGCAAGCGCCGCAGGGCGACAGAAATTGCGGGCGCTGGGAAGAAGATAGAAGGGTGAGCACTTCGGGGCGACGCTCGATTGAGCGAAAAATTCAATCGCACGAGGCGCTTATCGTCTCAATTAGAATCAGAAGTTGAACGAGACCC
>CAJXLH010000149.1 GCA_913055925.1 uncultured Maritalea sp.
ATCATCAAACCACAATAGGTCGCGCGCGGCGCAGTCTCTCAAAAAGGGCGCGGCGTTGAAGATGGTCGCCAATGGGCGGCGTGCGGCATTGATGTTTGGAAGTTGGCCATCAAAGTCGGCCAACAAATGATCAATCACAGTCTCGTCGCCAAATGCTCGTTCAAATTTAGCGAGGTGATCTGCGATTGTGCTCATTTATCGCTCCGTTGGTATTTGCAACCTTATTGTGGCGCCGGGACTATTGTCGAGAATCTCTACCTCACCTTTATGAAGCCGCGCGACGGCGGCGACAAGGCTAAGTCCGAGCCCACTGCCCGGTTCGGAGCGACTTTTTTCCAGTCGCACGAAACGTTGCAATACGCGTTCGCGATCTTCTTGAGGTATGCCAGGGCCGTTATCCGCCACATCAATGATGACGTGACCATTGTTGCGTTTCAATGAGACTTTGATCGTTGGATCCGATTTAGCGTCTTTGGCGTATTTGATGGCGTTTTCAATAAGGTTCACCAAAGCCTGCCCGATCAGCTCTCGATTGGCCTTAAAGGTCGGGAGGTCTTCAACCTCTGTGGTTATTGAAATGCCAGCATCCTCAGCCACGGGCTCATAAAGTTCGGTGATGTCAGCGATGACTTCCGCGAAATTCACATCCACAAAGGTGCCCGACGGGGTACCAGCTTCCACACGCGCAATCAGCAGCAAGGCGTTGAAGGTGCGGATCAACTGGTCACATTCTTCAATGGTTGTTTCCAGCGCGGCGCGTTGCTGCTCTTTGCTGGCATCGTCCCGCAATGCGCCCTCAACATTGTTGCGAAGGCGCGTGAGTGGGGTTTTAAGATCGTGCGCCACATTGTCGGTCACTTCCTTCAAACCCTGCATAAGCTGCTCAATCCGCTCCAACATGGCATTGAGATTAGTAGCGAGTTGGTCATATTCGTCGTTGCGCTTGGTGACCGGTATCCGCTCGGACATGGAACCGCGCATGATTTTGCCTGCTGTTTCTGACACCGTGTCGATGCGTCGTAACACCGACCGCGCTGTGAAAAGTCCCACGGCGACTGACATGACGATGATCCACAACACGCCCCAGCCAAATGCTTGGAAGATGATGGCTGCAAAGCCGCGCCGTTCGACAATATCGCGGCCCACAACAAGCCGAAAGCCGCTAGGCGATTCAAAAGATTTGACCAACGCGAACCCACGCGATTGACCGCCTGAGCCCTCAAAATTGGAATCGTGATCGTAGCGATAAGTGTGGGTGCCAGGGTTTTCCAGCACTTCCACGGGCACCGAGTCGACATTGCCTGCAATCGGCAATCCTGAAAGATCGGACACGAAATAAATACCGGGACCGGGTCGATTGGCCATACGCTGCAGTGCCACAATTAAACCGCGAGGGCCTTGGCGCTGATATTGATTGTTCAGCTGATCAATTTCACGATCAATCGCCTGTATTTGTTGGCGTTGGATCATGATGGAAGTCTGGTAGGCCAAATAGCCGAGCAAAGAAACGGCAAACACAACAAAGACCGCGATCAAAAGCGCGGTCAGCCGAAATGTTGTGGTGCGCCAAAGTTGCCAGAAACTATGCACTAATCATGTATCCTGAACCGCGAATGGTGTGCAGAAGCGCTGACTTGCGGCCTTTGTCGATCTTAGTGCGCAAGCGCGACATGTGCACGTCAATCACGTTGGTTTGTGGATCGAAATGATAGTCCCACACATTCTCCAAAAGCATGGTGCGGGTCACCACTTGCCCTGCATGCTTCATAAGATATTCGAGCAGGCGAAACTCGCGCGGTTGTAGCAAAATCTTTTCGCCCTCCCGCTCCACATTGCGCGACAAACGATCCAACGACAAGTCACCTACCGTAAGCGTTGTCGCTGCTTCTGCTGGTGCGGAACGTCGTGCCAATACTTCGATGCGGGCAAGAAGCTCGGAAAAGGCGTATGGTTTGGTGAGATAATCATCGCCGCCAGCGCGCAAGCCGGTTACGCGGTCATCGACTTCGCCGAGCGCTGACAAAATAAGGGCCGGTGTTTCGTCACCTTCGGCGCGCAAGGATTCGATGATGGAAAGGCCATCTCTTCTCGGCAACATGCGGTCAACGATCAGGATGTCATAGTCCATGGAACTGGCCATGGCATATCCGGTTTCGCCGTCTGCGGCGTGGTGCGCGACATGCCCTGCCTCATCCAGCGCCTGAATGAGATAGTTTGCGGCTTCGCGATCATCTTCAATCAAAAGAATCTTCATAAGCCGCAAATTACCTTTTCGTTTTGAATTTCACAATTGCTGGCGACGCAACCGCCGCCAGCATCTTTAATTTGCTTATTCGAGTGGCAAACCAACAAAGCGGGTATTGCCGTCGCGATTGACTTTGATCAGCATGGTGCTGCGGCCCGCATCTTTCACTGCGGCAAGCGCATCTTCAAAGTCAGCGACGCTGCTCACTTTTTCTGAGTTCGCCTCAAGGATCACGTCACCTGGGGCAAAGCCCTTTTCGGCTGCAGCGCTGTCTGGATCAATGTCGACTACAAGTAGGCCTTCGCCTTCTTCATTGGCGATCAATACAAGACCTGTTTCTGTTTCCACAGGCTCGGTTGGGTCTACCATTTCTTCTTCTGGTACTGTTTCAACAAGCGCTTGTTCTTGCTCAAGTTGCGCAAGTTTCACTTTGACCTTGATGCGTTCGCCGCTGCGCCAGATGTTAAGGGTCACTTCGGTTTCTGGATCATACTGGGCGATGAGGCGTGCAAGATCACGAGCGTCGTCGATTTTGTCACCATTAACGCGGAGAATGATATCGCCAGACTGAACGCCTGCTTTTTGAGCTGGACCATCCGGGCGTGGTTCGGTGACCAAGGCACCTGTTGCGCGCTCAAGTCCAACGCTCGAGGCGATATCTGGGCTGACATCTTGAATGGAAACGCCGAGATAGCCGCGCGTGACGTTGCCATCGTCCATAAGGTCGAAGACAACCTGCTTAACCACAGAGGCCGGGATGGCGAAGGCGATGCCCACGTTGCCGCCGTTTGGCGAATAGATGGCCGTGTTCACACCAACAACTTTACCTGTTGTGTCAAACGCTGGACCACCTGAATTACCACGGTTCACCGCTGCATCGATTTGAAGGAAATCGTCATAGGCGTTTGCGTTGATGTCGCGACCGCGGGCGGAGATGATGCCGGCGGTAACAGTGCCACCAAGGCCAAATGGGTTACCCATGGCCACAACCCAGTCGCCAACACGTGCTTCAACTTCGGAAAACTCCACATATTGAAGGTCTGACGCAGCTTCGAGTTTGAGAAGGGCAAGGTCCGTGCGTGGGTCAGTGCCGATCACCTTGGCGTCCATCTCTTCGCCGTCATGCATTACAACAACCACTTCTGCCGCATCTTCGACGACGTGGTTGTTGGTGACCACGAAACCGTCAGCAGAAATGATGAAGCCGGAGCCCATGGACTGGCCAAAGCGCGGGCGTTGTTTGCGGTCCTGGCGGCCGCCGCGATCGTTGAAACGATCTTCAAAATTGCGGAAGAAGTCTTGGAATGGGTGTCCATCAGGCAAGTCAGGCATTTCGAAACGATCATCAAAACGCGGGCCGCGTGTTTCAACAATTTTCGTTTTCACGCGAATGGACACAACGGTTGGGCTTACTGCCTCAACCAGATCAGCAAAGCTGAACGGCGCGACATTTGGCACGCTAACCTGAGCTTGAGCTGGAAGTGTGGTGCTGGCCACGCTGACAAGCGCGGTGCTAGAGATCAATGCGGCTGCTGTAATTGCCGCGATTTTTTTCGTTACAGGCAGTTTCACAATGTTCATATTTAAGGCTCCCCTAAAGGTTGGATGAATCATCCCCAATCAGTCGCCTAAATATGTGCACGAGTGCGCGTTTCCGCATCATGAACGCAACATTAAATTGCTGTAATGTTGTGGGCGCGAATGTGGCAGAAATTCGCCACTAAAATGACCGCCAGACGAGAACCAACGCAATGGCTGTCATGACCACCTTAAACGCTTTCCGAAATGCCGCCTCTGGCAAACGATCCAGCATTTTTGAGCCTAGATAACTGCCAAAAAAACCGGAAGCGACCATAGCGGCCAGCAAAAATGCATATTCGTGAAATGCAAAGCCCAACGAAACAAAGACAATGATTTTGGCGACATTTTGAAAGGTCATCAGCAAGGCGTGAGTGCCGACCAAATTCCGGCGATCATCAATGAACTTCAATAGGCCCGAAACTATGGGTCCACTGACGCCAATGATCATCGAGATAAAGGCGGCAAAAGCGCCGTAGCCGAACAACACGGCTGAGTTTCGATTTGTCGATTGCGGCTTCGGCCCCCAGACCGAATAAATGAGAAACGCAGCAATGAGCAGCGTGAACAATCGATCAGGCATCCAAACCGCAATTTGCCCGCCCACCATGGCGCCGGGAATTGAACCGAGTGCGAACCAAACCGCATAACGCCACAGAATGTCTTTGCGCCTAATGACCGCTCGGCCCGCGTTCGACCCAAACTGCACCACACCATGCACGGGAACGGCAATTGCCGCGGGCATGAAAAAGGTGAGGATTGCAATCAAAACCGTTCCACCGCCCAAACTCAAGGCAGCGGTGAGCGCGGAGGTGAAGCCACTGGAAACAATCAGAAAAAGGGCGACCCACAATTCGACACCTGTGGGCAACAGGAAGGATAAATCGAGCATGTTGCAGTTGATAAACTCAACAAGCTCGATTTGCAATCAAATGCGGTTCTAGGCAAACCGTGTCATGACCACCGAGCTTTTCTCAAGCGTTTTGTGGACCGGGCATTTGTCAGCTATTTCGAGCATCCGCGCTCGCTGATCGACGCTCAATTCGCCTTCAATTTGAATTTTGCGAGTGAACACATCAACGCGACCTGTTTGCCCCTCGCCGCATTCTTCGCAATCTTTTGCGTGGCGCTTTTCGTGATCAACAATTGTTTCGATATGGGTGACGGGCCAACCTTTGCGGTCGGCATACATACGGAGCGTAATCGTTGTGCATCCGCCCAAGGCGGCAGCGAGAAGATCATATGGCGTTGGACCACGATCCGTGCCCCCAACATTGACGGGTTCGTCAATTGTAAGGTGGTGGCCGGACGCGTTGACATCGAGATGATATTTGCCTTCGCCGCTTTCGGCGGCAACTGTATGCCCCTCATCAACAAGTTGTTCCTTGTCAGAAGGAACAAATCTCTCCGCCCAAGCGCCAATAACCTCGGCGGCGTAGGACGCGTGATCCAAGTTGGTGAGCAGATGATCCGCATCATCAAGCGAGATAAAGCTCTTGGGATGCTTTGCCGCCTTGAAAATCACTTCTGCATTCTCAACGCCAACGGTTTGGTCAATCGGACTATGAAGCACCAACAAACCGCCGCGATAGCTTTTCAACTCGGCATCGACACTGTGCTCTCGCACGTCGTCGAGAAACTGCGACTTGATTTTGAACGGACGGCCGCCCAAATCGACGGTTGCTTGTCCTTCGGCTTCTATGGTTTGAAGATCTTCTTTGAAGAGGTGCAGCACATGTTCAGGGCTTGCGGGCGCGCCGATGGTGGCAATAGCTTTTACCGAGGGAATTTTGTTTGCGACGCTGAGCACTGCCGCACCGCCTAGCGAATGACCAACCAACAATGCGGGGGCATCGAAATTTTCTTCGAGCCATTTCGCGGCGGCGATCAGATCGTTGGCGTTGGAGGAAAAGTTAGTGTCGGCGAAATCGCCATCGGAGCTGCCCAGTCCCGTAAAGTCGAACCGCAATACGGCAAAGCCGTGTTCGCTAAGGGCGTAGGCCAAACGGCGACTGGCGACAAATTCTTTCGAGCAGGAGAAGCAATGCGCAAAAATAGCGAATGCGCGGGTTTGGCCATGCGGCCACGAAATGGACGCGGCCAACTGTTCGCCCAGTGCGCCTTCAAACTTTACTTTTTGGTCCTGCCCCTTTGCCATTCGCGTCGCCTTTCTGGTTGAGCAGCGCTTCAAGTTCCGCCTGCTCTTCAGCTGACAGCGGATTTGTTCCCGCCTTACGTTTCCTTTGTGCAAGGAAAAGCGCAATTGCGCCAATCACAAAAATGATAGGCGCTGTGAGCCACAAGACCAAATTGTGCCCGGCAAAAGTAGGTTGCAGCAGAACAAACTCGCCATATCGTGCGACAACATATTCGATCACTTCAGTGTCGCTGTCGCCTTCAAGCAAACGCTCGCGCACAACCATGCGAAGGTCTTTTGCAAGATCCGCATCGCTTTCGTCGATGGATTGGTTTTGGCAAACCAGACAACGCAACCCTGACGAGATGGACCGCGCACGCTGTTCCAGAACTGGGTCCTTCAACACTTCACTTGGATCGATAGAAAGCGCCACGTTAAACGACGCGAGAAACAGCATTAAGGCGATCAGAATTCGATTCATGATGTGACCCCAACCGCTTGTTTTCTATTTACTTTTGGCGCAGCCACGCGCAAGCGTCTGTCGGTTAGTGAATAGGCGCCAGCGAGCGCCATAATCAAAGCGCCATACCAAATCAAAGTCACGAATGGCTTGTACCAAACCCGCACCACCCGCGTTCCGCCTTCGGCCCGCTCGCCCAGTGAGACATAGATTTGGCTAAAGCCGAATGTACCGATGCCTGCCTCTGTTGTCGGCATAGCGCGTGCAGTATAGTTGCGTTTCTCCGACACAAGCGTTTTCACCCGTGTGCCCGGTTTGGACACGAAAAACTCCGCGTGTTCAGTTGTGTAATTTGGT
>CAJXLH010000150.1 GCA_913055925.1 uncultured Maritalea sp.
TAGTGAACCTCAAAAATGCGCGGCACAAAGAGGATTCTCGTCCGCTGGACGAGCAGTCACCAAATGAGAATTGTCGCCGTTTCCAACGCGCTTATTTGCATCATTTGATGAAAGCGAACGAAATGTTGGGTGCGATGCTTTTAAGCCAGATCAATTTGGCCTACTACCAAGAATTGATGCAGGGCGCGCGCGCTGCAATCGCAGAGAATCGATATGACGATTATGTCGCCGAAACCCGTGCGGGATGGGAAAAAGGTGACATCGAACCAATAGGATAATTGCCAATGCCCACAAATGTCGCTGACAATCTCGCCACGTTGAAGCCGGAATATGAACGGCTCAAAAATGTTCACATGCGGGATATGTTCCGCGACGACAGTGGCCGCTTTGACAAATTTTCGCTGCAAGCGGGCGAGCTCTTCCTCGATTTTTCCAAAAACCGCATCGATGAACCAGCATTTGCGAAACTTGTCGATGTCGCCAAAGCTGCAGATGTAGAAGCGCTACGCGACCGCATGTGGGCTGGCGAACATATCAATATTACAGAAGACCGCGCAGTACAGCATATGGCACTGCGCTATTTTGGTGCTGAGCCAATAATCATTGACGGCGAAGACGTTTCTAAAGACGTGGCTGCTGTTCTTGCGGCAATGCGAACATTTGCAGAAGCCATCCGTTCGGGCGAAATCAATGGGTCAACGGGCAAGAAAATCACCGACGTGGTGAATATTGGTATCGGTGGGTCGGATCTTGGACCTGCAATGGTCGTTCGCGCGTTGTCGCCATATGTGTCAGAGGTTAAAGCGCATTTTGTTTCCAACGTTGATGGTGCTGATATTGCGGATGCACTGGCGTCACTCAATCCTGAAACAACGCTATTCATCGTTGCCTCAAAAACGTTTACCACCGACGAGACGATGACCAACGCCAACACGGCGAAAACTTGGCTCCAAAATGCGTTGGGTGAAGCGGCTGTGTCCGATCACTTTGCCGCATTGTCGACCAATCTTGATGCTTGTGCCGCATTTGGGATCAAATCTGACCGAATTTTCGGTTTTTGGGACTGGGTAGGCGGCCGCTACTCTGTTTGGAGTGCGATTGGTTTGCCAGTCATGCTCGCCATCGGTGCTGACAACTTCGAGGCGTTCTTGCGCGGTGCGGAAGAAATGGATCAACATTTCCTTTCAGCACCGATTGACCAGAACATGCCATTTATCCTGGCTCTGCTAGGCGCATGGTATCGCAATATCTTTGATTATTCCACACATGCAGTGTTGCCCTACGATCAGCGTCTCGGCCGCTTCGCCGCTTATTTGCAACAGCAAGATATGGAAAGCAATGGCAAACAAATCCAGCGCTCTGGCGAAAAGGTTGACTGGGAAACGGGTCCAATTGTTTGGGGTGAACCAGGTACCAATGGTCAGCATGCCTTCTATCAGCTGATCCACCAAGGCACAGGGGTCATTCCGGTTGATTTTCTTGTCGCAGCAAATGCTCATGAAGACCTACCGCTTCATCACGAAAAGCTCGTCGCGAACTGCTTTGCCCAGTCCGAAGCATTGATGCTTGGTAAAAACGAAGCTGAAGTGCGCACAGAGTTGCAAGCTGCCGGTAAAACAGAAACCGAAATTGCCGATCTGCTTCCTCACAAATTGTTCCCGGGCAACCGGCCGTCAAACACGATCCTTTATAAAAAACTCGATCCGAAAACACTGGGTAGCTTGATAGCGCTTTATGAACACAAAGTCTTTGTTCAAGGCGCGATTTGGAACGTGAACTCCTACGACCAATGGGGCGTGGAACTCGGCAAACAGTTGGCCAAAGCCTTATTGCCTAAGGTAACCGGTGAAGAGGATGCGGATTCACATGACAGCTCGACACAAGGCCTAGTCAAGGCGTTTCACGCGCTTCGTTAAACAATCGAACGAATGCTGGGCGGCAAAACTTCGCCTCAGAAATGTAACCATTGCGAAGCGCAAAAAGGGTGTTAGACTGAACATCCTTTCTATGCGCTTCGCTCGTGGTTCAAATGTCTCAATCTAATCTTGCCATTGCACTCCGTGTGCTCTCTGGCATTCTTTTCGCCGGTATGGTGGTCTGCGTGAAGCTCGCCACTTCTGATGCTCCAACGGGGCAAATTGTCTTTTTCCGCAGCTTTTTTGCGCTGCTTCCATTGGTGGCATATCTCATGTTCACCAGAGAGTTTCCGAGCGGTCTTTATACGAAAAAGCCATTCGGTCACCTCATGCGGTGCTTAACTGGTTGCGCGGCCATGTTTGGCAGTTTTGCTTCACTCGCTTACCTGCCGGTCGCAGAAGCCTATATTATCTCTTATCTTTCTCCTGCGTTAGTCGCTGTGCTGGCTGGCATGTTTTTGGGTGAGACGGTAACGGGCTCCCGCTGGATTGGAATATGCATGGGTATCGCCGGCACGGTAGTCCTAGTTGTGCCCGAAATGACAGCACCCGAAATCGATGAGAACTATCTCACCGGCGTCGCAATTGGCATTATCACTGCAGTGCTCACGGCATTCGCTGTAATCCAAATTCGTAACTTGGCAAAATCAGAAAACGCCGGCGCAATCGCCTTTTACTTCGCACTAACATGTGCGGTTGCCGGGCTTTTGACACTGCCGCTGGGTTGGAGTTCACCCAGCCTTTATGAGCTCGCGGTGCTTATTTTGGCAGGAATATTCGGTGGCTTTGCCCATATCGCGATGACCCTGAGCTTCAAATATGAGGAAGCTTCAAAACTGGCACCATTCGATTATCTCGCGCTCATTTGGGCGGTCGCGGCGGGATTCCTTTTCTTTGGTGAAATACCGGGCCTGTCAGCCGTTTTTGCTGTGCCTTTGATTGTCGGCGGTGCTGTGCTTGTCGCGTTTCGGGATGGCTTTCGGCGCCATATCCCAAGATAATACTGAATATGAACATGATTCTGGAAAAGGCGCGCGCAGCGCGGACAAACTTTTACGATCACGGTTTCAAAACACCGTTGATCGCATCAAAATCAATGGGAAGTGTATTGGCGTGCGATCTTTGGTTTAAAGCCGAACATTTCCAGCGCACCGGGTCGTTTAAGTTTAGGGGGGCTTACAACAAGCTCAGTTCTGCAACTGGAAAAGCAAGCTTTGTCACAGCCAGCTCTGGCAACCATGGCATAGCGTGCGCCACTGCCGCAAAACTGCTCCAACGGGAGCTGATTGTTTTCCTGCCAGAGAACGTAAGCCCGACCAAGCGATCCAGAATTGAGCAGCTTGGCGTCGCAGTCAAAATTGCAGGCACCGAGTCCGGCGAAACCGAACGCATAGCGATGGACTACGCCGTCGAACAGCAAAATACCCAATATATTTCGCCATACAATGATGCTGACATCATCGCAGGTCAGGCGATCGTCGGCTTGGAGCTGTTGGAACAACTACCGCGTGTCGACAATGTGTTCGTCGCCCTCGGTGGCGGCGGGTTAGTAAGCGGAATTGGAAGCGTCATCAAGGCGATAAGACCAGAGGCCCGTATTATTGGCGTTTCGGCAGAGAATTCAGCTGAGTTAGATGCCTGTTGGCGTGCCGGTTATCACGTGGCCACTGAGCACAAGGACACATGGGCGGATGGCGTTGCTGGTGGCGTTGATCCACAGTCAATCACAATTGAGATTGCGTCTGACGTGATAGATGACTGCATTGTCTGCAATGAAAATGAGATCGCGGACCAGATTAAAAATTTGGCGTTTGAAGAGACGATGCTCGTTGAAGGTTCTGCTGCGTTGGCGTTGGCAGGGTTAGTCCAGCAGCGCGAGCGATTTGCGCATAAATCAAACATTGTTGTGCTTTGCGGCGGAAATTTTGACACAAGCAAAATCGCACCGCTTTTGAGCATGGAAAGGTGAATATGTCTGGGCCAGACATTCAGTTTTTGATGGCGACCGAGGCGGAGTATCTCGATCATCTACGGGCAAAAATCACACCGGAGATAATCGGTGTAGGTCCCGTCGAGGCAGCAGCGAATACAATGCACATCTTATTGGAGCGGCCAAAACGGCCCGACTATGTGTTTTTGCTTGGCTCAGCTGGCAGTGCCACACTTGCGCAAGGCGAAGTCTATTTGGCGTCGACCGTGTCATATCGCGACATGGATGCGTCTGCGCTCGGGTTTGAGAAGGGCAGAACACCGTTTGTCGATGAACCCGCCGAGATTGTATTGCAGCCACAATTTGCGTCTGTGCCGCAAGCACGCTTGTCCACCGGTGCAGATATAGTGCTGACAGAACAATTCGCCGCCATCGACGCTGATATGGTTGATATGGAAAGCTTTGCCGTCAAACGGGTCTGTCAGATTCTTGATGTGCCACTTGTGGTTTTGCGTGGGATTAGTGATGGGCCGGAAGAGCTTAAAAAATTCGATGATTGGACCAAGCTCTTGCCAACAGTCGACAAGAATCTAGCGTCGGCATTAGACATGATTTTACAACAGCTTTGAGCCGAAGCGGATCATTTCAGATTGAGAAGGAAGGGATGGTGTGCCCGGAAGGATTCGAACCTTCGACCGTCCGATTAAAAGTCGGATGCTCTACCAGCTGAGCTACGGGCACTCGCTGTGTTCAGCGAACAGCGCGGACAATAGTTTTATTGGCCGCTAAGTCAACAAGAAATATTCAACTTTTGAAAAATTTCTCGCAAGCGTGGTTACCGGTTTAGTTTATTGCCCCCAAAACCGCTTGTTTCACAGGACAAACCAGTCTTGGAAATCTGCAAACATAGGTTCACTGCTTCGGCCAAATCCGTGATCGGACCCGCAATAAGTTGCTGTTTTGCAGAATCATTTTGGTCTGGAATCAATCGTGGCTCCAAACCGATCAACAATGTTCCTACATCTGCCTTATATTTCTCCCAAGCCAACCCCGCGCTGATCTCTTCAATTGGATTTCCGATGACAAGACCAAATTCGGTTGAACTTAATTGAACGGTTGGCTGCGCTTGTTCTTCAACCGCGCTGTCATCCACCATCTCTGGAAGTGCCTGTTGTTCGAATGTTGCGGGACTGCTCTCGTTTGTTTGCGCACCATTGAATAGATCTGAGCGTGTCACCTTAACACTATCATCAGTTTGAATGATCTCTTCGCCGTTTGCACTGTTGATCGAAGCCGTGATGAGGGACCGATCGATATTGGCATCAGCTGGCAGCGCCTCTAGCATCATTGGAATACTAGACTCCAACGCCCGAACGCGACGTGAAAACTTGGCATCCGATTCTTCCGCCAATGTCATCCGCGTGCCAGCGATTGAGCTTTCGCGCTTCATGGTTGCGAATTCGATTCTGATCGCGGTGAGCTGTGCTTGCAGCTGGCTAATCGTGCCAGAGTTTTGCCGTGTTTCGCGCAAACTGTTTACAATGCCATCAGGCAAAAAGGCGGACAGGCTGGACAAAAGCACCATGAGCGTAAAGACGCTAACGGCAATGCCGCCCCAAATTTTCACATCTTCTTGTTGAAACTTATTGATCGCAAAGCTGGCCACGCTCCACCCCCAAATTATCCGCCGAATCGTTTCGCAACTTCCGCTAAGTATGGCATAGGATGCGAAATAACTTTATTAACCGCATTTGTGTTTCCATTTTGCCAACACATTCCTGATTTAAATCGGCGATAGAAACCAAATATCGAAGTTTCAAGGCTGCTATTTCATGACTAAGCTGATGACCATCGTCCTTTCCGCAGGTGAAGGCACACGGATGAAATCCGATTTGCCGAAGGTTCTGCACAAGGTTGCCGAATTGCCCATGGTCGGTCATGTGCTCAAAGCTTGTGAAAAAGCCGGTGCGGACGAGAAGGTCTTGGTTGTTGGTCCTAACCACACTGCAACCGAAGAATTTGCTGCAAAGCACTTTGACGACATCGCCATCTGCCAGCAGATGGAGCGTTTGGGGACAGGTCATGCGGTAAAAACGACCAAAGATCACTGGACGACCTTCGATGGTTACATATTCGTTTTATTTGCAGACAACCCACTCGTGCAGCCTCAAACAATAGAAAACGCTTCGAAGGTGCTCGATGATGGTGCCGACATTGTTGTGGTTGGTTATGAACCAGTCGACCCAACAGGACTTGGGCGCTTGTTGCTGGACGGCGAAGAACTAGTTGCAATTCGTGAGCACAAAGATGCAACCGATGAAGAGCGGCAAGTCGGACTGTGTAACTCAGGAATAATGGGTTTCAAAGCAGATGCTTTGCGCGCAGTTATCGACGAAATTGATAACAAAAATGCACAGTCAGAGTATTACCTAACCGACGCACCCGAAATCGCGCGCAGCAAGGGCATGGTTGTAAAAACTTCCACAAGTCCAGAAGAAGAAGTGCTCGGCGTAAATGACCGTCGGCAATTGGCATTTGCTGAAGCAACATTTCAGCAAAAAGCACGAGATGCGGCAATGCTTTCCGGTGTGACACTTGTCGCCCCTGAAACGGTTTTCTTCTCGCATGACACAATTGTTGAGCGAGATGTAATTATTGAGCCCAACGTGTTTTTCGGTCCAGGTGCGATTGTGAAATCAGGCGCGACCATTCACGCCTTCTCCCATATTGAGGGCGCCACAGTCGGCGAGGGCGCGCAAATCGGACCATATGCGCGCCTGCGTCCTGGCGCGAACATGGGTAAAAACAGCAAGGCCGGCAACTTTGTCGAAGTAAAAAAAGCCGAAATTGGCGAAGGCGCCAGTCGAGAAGTCGTTGCAACCTTCCATCGCTGAGCCATAGGCCAGACCGGTGCGGTGGCTATAGCTGG
>CAJXLH010000151.1 GCA_913055925.1 uncultured Maritalea sp.
CCACTCGCGGTCGCTCATATTCACATTAAATGAGAAACCGCAAATCTCGCCTTCAGGACCGTGTAGTGGAATACACACGCCTTGATTGCCAACACCAAACTCGCACGATTCTCCGAAGAAACGCTGAGTATCACGATCCTCATAGCGATCTGCCGCCCAGTCAAAAGGCACGCGGTTTGCGCGCGTTTTTGCCAATACCGGATCGGTAAGAAAATAGCGCTGCATGAAGTAGCGATGCTGCCAATCGAGAGAATAGGTGGTCACCGCATCGAATGGCAATGTTCCGGAATTTTTGCCTGGATCTAGGATTCCGTAGATGAGGTGCTTGGCCCCAAATTCATCCGCTTTCCGTTCAAATAAGGCGAGGGCCTCGCTGCGATCAGCGAACTGTAATTCTTCATCTATGTATTCAGAGACATCAAATCTACGCATACAATCAAATATTACAATTTTGGCATGGTCCTTATAGCGGCCAAGATACTCGAAAAACCACGTACGTCGAGTCGGTTTTTCAATATTTTGTTAATTAAGGTTATTTTACGGCGTTATTGATGCAACATATCGAACAATAAGAATGTGTTCTGCGTGTTTTTCCACAGAATCACGAGGGGTGAGGACAGAGTTAACTTGACTTGTGTGTGCACAAAAAAAGCGCGGACATTTCTGCCCGCGATGTTTTGAATTTCTGTAGATCGAATTTTGTTGGTGGGGGTTCGATTACATCCCAACCGCTGGGGCAAAATGGCTCCCTAAGTAATAGGGCCAAACGATAAGCCCAAGTAGCCCCTGCCAGAAGCCGAGTTTTAAAAAACCGACAGTGAATAGCCATCCGACGAACCAAATCATGCCGGTGCCGCTTTGTTGTGTAATGCTAATCTTGCGTTCCATGCTGCCCTCCAGTGCTTAAACGCGTTTAATCAATTTAATAACGAATAAGAATATCACGGCACCCAAAGTGGCATGCAGCAAGGCACCCAAAAAGCCCGCGCCAATAGAAAAGCCCAACCGCGGAAACACTATTCCAGCAACGAATGCGCCGATTATGCCCACAATCATGTTGCCGATTAGCCCAAAACCTTCGCCGCGCACAAACTTGCTCGCCAACCAACCGGCGATTGCTCCAACGATCAGAAAAATAAGTAAACTTCCGATGCCCATATGAATGCCTCCAAACCTCTACTATTAGGTGGGGGCTGCAGCGTAGTTTTCAAGATTGTTCAGTTTTTCTGCTCAATTTGGCCTCCCAGAATCGCACTATTGGTCCGAAGCACAACCATGCGTGAATTGGAAAAAGGGGCTATATTTTAACGCGGAATCAGTGTGCACTGCGCCAACCTTTTGACGATATTTCGAATTGTTTGAACCTATTTGAATGCCAGTGGTGTTCTCCACGCGGCGCCTTGAGAGAGCCTACCTATGATAAACAAGTACAGATGGTACGAAGCTGCGGGCATTTATCTAGGCATTGCTGTCTTTTTGACATTCATTTTGGCGCCTTTCTTTGAAGCATTTCTTGTTTCGCTTCGCCCATGGCGCGAAATCATCTCCATTCCCTATGAGGTTTTCACAGAAGGCATGAGCTTCAGGGCATATTTCGATGTCTGGCGATTCATTCCGCTTTTGTGGCTCTATATTTGCAACAGCCTCTTCATCGCCACCTCGGCGACGGTCATCACGTTAATTGCAGTTATTCCGGCTGCTTGGGCATTTGCGCGCTTTGACTTCAAAGGCAGTAATGTTTTGCTCTGGAGTTTCCTCGCAGTTAACATGGTGGGCGTAACGGCACTTATCATTCCGTTATTCAAAATCATGATGACGCTTGAGCTCTTAAATACCTATTGGGCGCTAATCGTGCCCGGCACGGCCTTCTTAATTCCAATCGGCATCTGGCTTTTGCGCTCATACATGATGCGCATTCCAAAAGAGCTGGAGGAGGCGGCGTGGGTAGATGGTGCGTCGCGGCTTTACATTTTGATGCGGGTTATACTGCCGATCGCTATGCCCGGCATCGTTGTCGTCGCAATCGCCACTTTCATCGGCGCTTACTCGCAACAATTCCTATTGGCCATCACATTTAACGCGGATCGATATCTCCATCCGCTACCTGTGGGGCTTTTTATTCATTCCGGCGGCAATGTTTCGCGCATGAACTTGATCATGGCAGCCAGCATTATCGGCATTACGCCAGTTATTGTAATTTATTATTTCTTGCAAAAGCATATGGTGGCAGGACTTACCGCCGGCGCGGTGAAGGAGTAGGGGCGCAGGAAGCTAGAGCCAAGCGAAACATGTTGCGACTAAGGGAAATGGCGATCCCCACAGGACTCGAACCTGTAACCTGCTGATTAGAAGTCAGCTGCTCTATCCAGTTGAGCTAGGGGACCAATTTGTATTTCAAATCAAATGACAAGTCGGTTTTCTTAAAGAAACGAATCAATTGATTTGACTAGTGGGTCCAAGGCGCTTTACGATCGCTACGGAAGTTGTCTGAGTACGCAACTTTTTTCGGTGTAGAATCGTGCGGGTTTTGAACTGTGTAGTCCAAACCTTTGCGCTGCGCGTAGCTTTCAGCTTCTTCGAGTGTTTCGAATTTCAGCTTAATTTGCGCATTCATATCGGTCGAGGAAGTGTAACCCATCAAAGGATCGATGGACTTTGCCTCACTCGGTTCAAAAACCAATAGCCAATTTTTGGATTTTCCGCGGCCAGATTGCATGGCGTTTTTGGCTGGACGATAGATTCGTGCGGTCATAATCGTATCCAATCAAATTCCGTTCGGTGAATGGTCGGAGTAGCAAGATTCGAACTTGCGACCCCTGGTACCCAAAACCAGTGCTCTACCAGGCTGAGCTATACTCCGACAAATCACAACGGATGTGATCACCGGGATGCGATGTACACATTCTTGTGGCATCCTGCAAGTCATGATAGTGCCCAAAATGAAAATATATCGTTTTTTTGTCAGATTTACGAGATTGGTGTGAACAAGTTCAGCGAAAAACTTAATAAAAACCGCCGCTTTCGTGAATTTTGGACGCCGAAGCGCTCCTTTTCCATTTTCATCGTGCTTGGTCTCGTTCTTGCAGCTTTGGTGAGCATCGATGCGTCTGTGTCGCGCCAATTGATGAATTGGCCAGAGAATGAACGACGTTTCTTTGAGATGTTAGCGCGAATGGGGGAATCAGACTGGATGTTGATTCCGACATTGGCGATTTGGCTCTTATGCAGCGGCGCGCAGTTTTTTCCGATTCAATATAAGTTAAGCTGGGCCAAACGCGCGATTGGAAATATGTCCGGCTTCATTTTTGTAAGTGTCGCGGTTCCAGGAGCCACAGCGGCACTCCTTAAGGTGGCTATTGGGCGCGCGCGGCCAGTATTCATCGACACGCTAGGCGTATTTCATTTTACACCATTTGCGGGTGATTGGCGGCATGCAGGTTTCCCGTCTGGCCATGCTACAACTGCGTTCGCGCTGGCAATGGCACTTTGGTTGCTCTTTGGCCGACGCGTTGGCGTAGTTGCTTTTGCTGGAGCCTTATTGATTGGGATTTCACGCATTGTCGATGGCGCGCATTATTTAAGTGATGTGATCGTCGGTGCGATGCTTGGCACATTTGGTGCTTGGTTGATATTCAGCTGGTTCCGTAAAAATGGATGGGTCTTCAGCAAAAATGGCAGCATCCGAAACCGAATGCTGCCACTGGTAAGTCGCTATTTTAAAAGAAGCTAGCTGAGTGCCGCATTGAAGCGGGCAAGGCCTTTTTCAAGATCAGACTTGAGATCATCCATATCTTCAAAGCCGATGTGGACGCGGAAGAGGCTGCCCGTTTCTTTCCACTGGGTCACCGAACGTTGTGTTTTAATTTTGATAGGCAAAATAAGGCTCTCGAAGCCGCCCCACGAATAACCCATTGCAAATAGCTCCATGCCATTGAGCAGATCGCGTGTGCCGGCTTCTGAATTTTCTTTCAAGGTGAAAGAAAAAAGTGAGCCAGAACCTGTGAAATCACGCTTAAAAATCTCATGGTCTGGATGTTGCTCGAGGGCAGGGTGGAATACTTTATCAACCAGAGGTTGGTTTTCGAGCCACTTTGCCAGCTCCAATGCGCGCGTTTCGTGCTCTTTCATGCGAATGGCCAAAGTGCGCAGGCCGCGAGCGACCAAAAAGCTGTCTTCTGGTGACACGCAAACACCAAGTCCGCGATAGGTTGAACGAACGACTTTCGCATATTTTTCGTTGGAAGAAATGGTGCCGAACATTACGTCAGAATGTCCGACAAACATCTTTGTGCCCGCGTGGACAACGATATCCGCACCCAACTCGATAGGGCGATAGTAAAGAGGGGTTGCCCAGCTATTGTCCGCAATAATCGCGATTCCCTTGTCACCGCGTACCGCCGCAATCGCCGGCAAATCCTGGACTTCGAACGTAAGTGATCCAGGACTTTCCGTGAGTATCGCCGTGGTATTCGGTTTGATAAGTGATTCGATTTCACTACCGATTCGCGGATCGAAATATTCAACCTCAATTTGGTTCGCACGCAAAAGTGAATCGGCAAACTGGCGTGTCGGCTCATAGGCGCTGTCGGTGATGAGAACATGGTCGCCCGTTTTCGCTACCGCCAATAGTGCGGTGCTAATTGCAGACACACCAGAAGGCGCAAGAAGCGTCTCATGTGCGCCTTCCAAAGCCGTGATGACTTTATGAACCGCGTCGTTGGTAGGATTGCCGTGACGCCCGTACGAATAGGGATGATCGTTTGCTTTGAGCTGTTCATAAGAATCAAAGACGACGGTTGAGCCGCGCACCACCGGTGTGTTGACAAATCCATACTGCTCAGAGGGCTCTCGACCTAAGTGCGTAAGTATTGTCTGGGCCGCATTTTGTTCGTTACTCATGTGAAATTCGCTTATTTGTTTACTGCCATCAAAATTATTTTGATGTGTACGCATTTGTGGGGTCAAGTTCACTATAGTCGCAGAATAATGCAACTAAACCTCTTGACCGCAAGGCAAAAACCCTTTTCCATTGCAATTATGTCTCAGGCTTCGCGCCTGATGGCTGCGACGCCCATCTCAGGAGGGTAGGTCGTCGCTTAAACAAAAAAGGGTTAGGAAACAAAAGGCAACGTTATGAAGAAACAACTCGTAACACTCGCTCTTGGGGCAGCGCTGGGTTTGACCGGCACAGCTGCATTCGCGGACACATTGGAAGACGTAAAAGCAAAAGGCTTCCTTCAGTGTGGCGTATCACCAAGCACACCAGGTTTTGCTGCACCAGACAGCAACAACGAATGGGCTGGCTTGGACGTAGACTTCTGTCGCGCTATGGCTGCAGCGATCTTTGATGATCCGCAAGCTGTTCGCTTCACACCACTTACATCTAAAGAGCGTTTCACAGCGTTATCTTCAGGTGAAATTGACGTTCTTTCACGTACAACAACATGGACAATGAGCCGCGACACCAACCTTGGTATCGACTTTGCTGGCGTAACTTTCTACGACGGTCAAGGCTTCATGGTGCGTAAAGACCTCGGTGTGTCATCAGCTTCTGAGCTTTCAGGCGCTGCGATCTGTATTGAAGCAGGTACAACAACTGAATTGAACGCTGCTGACTACTTCTCTTCAAATGGCATGGAATACAACGCAGTTGTGTTCGAAGACCAAGACGAAGTTGTTAAAGCATATGACGATGGCCGTTGTGACGTGTTCACAACTGACTCATCTGCACTTGCTGCTGAGCGTCTTTCACTTGCAAACCCAGATGAGAACATGATCCTTCCAGAGATCATCTCAAAAGAGCCATTGGGCCCATCAGTTCGTCAGGGTGACGATCTATGGTTCAACATCACTCGTTGGGTATACTTCTCATTGATCGAAGCTGAAGAAGCTGGCGTTAGCCAAGCAAACGTTGACGAAATGCTCGGTTCAGAGAACCCAGGCGTTCGTCGTCTACTTGGCGTAGAAGGTGACTTCGGTACAGCAATCGGTCTTTCAACAGACTGGGCTTATAAAGTGATCAAGCACGTAGGTAACTACGGCGACATCTACGAGCGTCACGTTGGTGAAAACACACCAGTTGGCATCGCACGTGCAGGTTCTGTAAACGACCTATGGACACGCGGCGGCCTAATGTACGCTCCACCAGTTCGCTAAGCGAACTTAGGTTTGTGGCTCGGCGCTATTTGGTGCCGGGCCATTTTTATTAGGGGGAGGGCATTAGCCCTTATCTCTGGTCAATGAAACCAGAGAGACTACTCAACAAAAACAAACAGGGTAGCCATGGCTAAAAGTCAGGAACAGCTGCAGCAAAAGCGCAGCGCATCGTCATTGATATATGACCCACAGTTCCGATCATACGCTTTCCAGATATTGCTACTGGTTGGACTAGTTGTTTTTGCTTGGTGGATTTTTAACAACACTGTTACAAACCTTCAGGCTCAGAACAAAACAACTGGCTTCGACTTTCTGGGAACGACTTCGGGGTTTAATATCGGTTTCACGCTGATCGAATATGATCGTTCATCGACATACTTCGACGTATTCGTGGTCGGTATTCTAAATACACTACTTGTTGCCATAATCGGCATCGTACTTGCGACAATTCTTGGATTT
This sequence comes from uncultured Maritalea sp., assembly GCA_913055925.1. Taxonomy (GTDB): domain Bacteria; phylum Pseudomonadota; class Alphaproteobacteria; order Rhizobiales; family Devosiaceae; genus Maritalea. The sequence continues at coordinate 6,616 of CAJXLH010000151.1, forward strand.
ATTGTCGGCGTAGCGCGTCTTTCAAACAACTGGATTATTTCCACGTTGTGCGCGGTTTACATCGAAATCTTCCGGAATATCCCACTGCTCTTGCAGCTTTTCTTCTGGTACTTCGCGGTTCTTAAAGCGATGCCGGCTGTAAAGCAGAGTT
>CAJXLH010000152.1 GCA_913055925.1 uncultured Maritalea sp.
CGCAGGGTTAGCCCTACCAGTTGCTGATATCGAAAGCACAATTGTGCGATATGAGCACCCGCTCGGTTTAATGGATGAATTGCGCAAACAAGGCGCCACCAACCCGATGATCGAATTGCCGCACAAAGCCACGAGCCGGAAATTGCTCGGCCAAGTGATCAATAATTATCTTGATAAGAACCAAGATCCAGATGGGCGCGTACGCGCAACCTTAGAATTGATTTGGCTATCGGCGTGGGCACCGCATGAAAGCCAGCAAAAGCCGCTTGCGCCTGGCAGCGCAAAAATGTCTCTAAAAGACGCGTTGGAAAAGAAAAACTAGCTCGAGATTAAGAGCCGAGCGCATTGTTGATCGCACCGCCGATACTCTCTTCATTGCCATTAAAAAGTGCGAGCAAGCCATCGCCAACACTGGCGAAAGTGCCGACCAAGAGCACGGCGATCAGAGTTGCGATCATGCTATATTCGACCAACGGTGAGCCGCTTTCGTCATTCCAAAAACGTTTCAAAAGCTGGCTAATCATGACGCACCCCAAAACTAAATCAACTCACAACAAATCGCACAAATGTGCGACCAATGGCTCGTCAGCTGGTGGCATTGGATAGTCCCGCATACGTTGTGGTCGAACCCACTTTAAAGCGCTGTGCTCATTCGCAACGGGCGTTCCTTGCCACTTCCGACAAACGTAAAGTGGCATGAGAAGGTGAAATTTCTCATAAGAAAACGAAGCAAATGTCAAAGGAGCGAGGCAAGCTTCCTTTGTATCGACATTCAATTCTTCTTTCAGTTCGCGAATAATGGCTTGTTCTGGACTTTCGTTTGGCTCAACTTTACCGCCAGGAAACTCCCACAAACCGCCCATATTCTTATCTTCAGGGCGCTGTGCGATCAAAACCCTGCGGTCGGCATCCACCAAAGCGCATGCAACCACCAAAAGGATGGGTTTGGTATCCGTCATATTCAATCCAACTCAATTCTTAAGAGCGATAATCGCCATTGATGGACACATAACCATGGGTCAAATCAGCGCCATAAATGATCGCTTCACCTTCGCCCAAGCCAAGATCGACGCGAATTTCAATCTCGTCGCCTTGCATATAAGCACTTGCAGCTTCTTCCGAATAATGCGGTGCGCGATAGCCATTTTCAGCGAGAACTAAATCACCAAATGCAATTTTGAGTTTGTCCCGATCCGCTGGTTCACCAGCCTTACCGACGGCCATCACCACGCGTCCCCAATTGGCATCTGCGCCTGCAACAGCAGTTTTGACCAAAGGACTATCCGCAATGGCGCGCGCAATCCGTTGCGCACTTTCATCGCTTGTGGCACCAGTGACATGCGAGATGATCAATTTCGTGATCCCCTCGCCATCTTTGATGATTTGCAAAGCAAGATCTTTCAAAACCGCATCCAACGCATCTGCAAAGGCTGCACAACGCGGGTCGTTAAGGGACGTGATTGGCGCAACGCCTTTTGCCGCTGCTGCGCCTGTGGCAAACACCAAGCACGTGTCAGAAGTTGAGGTGTCGCTATCCACCGTTATGGCGTTGAAGCTTTTCGCGTTGCCTGATTGCAGCAATGTTTGCAGTACGTCTGCGCTGATCGGCACATCGGTGAAAAGGTAAGCCAACATCGTCGCCATATTTGGCGCGATCATGCCTGATCCCTTTGCGATGCCTGCGATCGAAACATCAACATCATCCATATTGAGATGTGCAGATGCGCCCTTTGCAAACGTGTCTGTGGTGCGAATTGCCCCTGCAGCGGCTTCATAAGTGGCCACTTCATCATTGACGCAAATGAGCGCATCGATAAGCGGTGCATGTGGCAATGGTTCGCCAATAACGCCAGTTGACGAAATGAATATCTCTGATGCTGAGCAGCCCAAAAGATCAGCTGCCGCTTCGGCGGTTTTTTCAACGGTTTCTGCGCCAACCATGCCCACAAATGCGTTGGCATTTCCGGCATTAACAACGAGTCCGCGAGCGGTCCCTTTTGGCAAATGCGCTCGGCACCAATCTACAGGCGCGGAAGGACATTTGCTTGTGGTTAGAACACCCGCAACCGTTGTGCCTTCAGCAAAGCGTGCAAAAAGCAAATTGTCGCGATTTTTGTACCCTCCAGCAATGGCGGCAGTGAACAATTCCACCCCATCAATTTGAGGTATGTCTGGAAACGCTTTTGGCGCCAGAGGTGACACAACGAGTTCAGCAACCATTGATTTTAAGCCCTACTCAATGATTTCAATGTTGGCTTCAGCTTTCAGGCCCTCAACCAGCGCTTCAAATTTTTGAACCAAAACGCGCTGACGGACTTGCGGATAAACCTGTTCCAAGGCAGGTGGCTCCGACATCTTGCGGTCTTCCAGCTTAATCACGTGCCAACCAAACTGCGATTGAACAGGCTGAGAATGTTGCCCGATTTCCAAAGCGTTTGCACCGGCAAAAAACTCCGGCACCATATCGCCATCGCTAAAGTAACCGAGATCGCCGCCTTGTGGTCCAGATGGACCAGTTGATTTGGATTTGGCTAGCTCCACGAAATCTTTGCCCTGATCCAATTCAGCCACAACAGCCTTTGCATCATCTTCGCTCGCGAGCAAAATGTGACGCGCGCGCAATTGCTCCTGACCTTTAAAGTCAGCAAATACCGCATCATACTCTTTTTGGATATCCTCGTCAGAAATCTCAGTCGACATGACATCTTGCAAGTAAGCACGACGCAATGCGCGATCTTCTAGGTAAGATTTACGACGCGCAAAAACTTCCGTATCCGCCATACCGGCACTGCGGGCCGCTTGCGCCATTACTTTCATGTCAACCAGCATCTGCAAAAGAAATTGGCGTTGTTCGGCTTGCGGGATAGCAGAAATCTCGTCGCCCATATCTTCAAGCGCGTAACCAAGCTCACTTTCCGTGATCACCTCGTCACCCACTTTTGCGATCACTTTAAACGGATCAAACTCTTGCTGAGCGTAAGCGGCGGCACCGCCGAGCAAAGCAAGGCTAAGCGCTGACGTGGTGAAAAGTTTCGCGATTTTTGCGAATGTGGCTGAGTTTGCAAAGTACATGTTACTATTTGTTCCTTCCCGATCCCGCACGGTGATTTATGCCGAGCCGCGAACCAATACAATTTTCATTGAGGTTTGCGTGATTTCCGAAGCGTTGACAAGACACTTCCCCGCACTTACATCTCCCAAGCGCTGGTTTAACCGAAATTCAAGCACTTTACGCGCATGAAATTCGCTTCCAAGTAAAGAATGAAACGCCGATGCGCCGAAATAAAGGCGCGGGCGGTAATAAAATGGGACGCTGATATGGCACTCGCCGCACTAGCAAAGAAAATTTTTGGCTCGCAAAATGATCGCCAAGTGAAAAAATATCGACCGGTGGTCGACAAAATCAATGCGATGGAGCCTGAACTTCAAGCTTTAAGCGACGAGCAATTGCGTGCCAAAACGGACGAGTACCGCCAAGCATTCCAAAGCGGCACGAGCCTTAAGGATTTGCTGGTCCCCGCATTTGCAACGGTTCGCGAAGCGGCGAAACGCTCGATGGGCATGCGCCACTTTGACGTGCAGCTGATCGGCGGCATGGTTTTGAATGACAATGCCATTGCTGAAATGCGCACAGGTGAAGGTAAAACCCTTGTGGCGACATTGCCGGTTTACCTGAACGCCATCACCGGCAAAGGCGTGCACGTTGTCACCGTGAACGACTATCTTGCCAGCCGTGACGCGGAATGGATGAGCCAAGTTTATAGCTTCTTGGGCCTAACAACAGGCGTCATTGTTCATGGACTTTCTGATGAGCAACGCCGCGCGGCGTACGCAGCAGATGTGACATATGGCACCAACAATGAGTTTGGTTTCGACTATCTGCGCGACAATATGAAGTTCTCTAAAGAACAAATGGTGCAGCGCGGACACAATTTCGCAATCGTTGATGAGGTGGACAGTATCCTTATCGACGAAGCGCGAACCCCATTGATTATTTCTGGCCCTTCCGAGGACCGTTCTGAACTTTATGTGCAGATTAACGAGTTGATCCAGCAAGTTGCAGACGAAGATTTTGAGCTAGACGAAAAACAACGCTCAGCAAGCTTTACGGATGAAGGCATCGAAAAGTTTGAAGAGATCTTGAAACAGAACGATCTGATTAAAGGCGAAAGCCTTTTTGACGTTGAGAACGTTTCTGTTGTTCACCACCTCAACTCGGCTTTGCGCGCGCACAAGCTTTTCACCCGTGATAAAGACTACATCGTTCGTAACGATGAAGTGGTGATCATTGACGAGTTCACAGGCCGCATGATGCCGGGCCGTCGCTATTCCGAAGGTTTGCACCAAGCTCTTGAAGCCAAAGAAGGCGCAAAGATTCAGCCAGAAAACCAAACGCTGGCCTCGATCACCTTCCAAAACTATTTCCGTTTGTATGACAAGCTGGCGGGCATGACCGGTACAGCGGCAACCGAAGCGGAAGAATTCGCTGACATTTATAGCCTTGATGTGGTGACCGTGCCGACCAACAAGGATGTGGCGCGAATTGACGAAGAAGATGAAGTTTATCGCACCGTTCAAGAAAAATTCGATGCGATTGCTGACGAAGTCAAAGAAGCACAGGCACGTAAGCAACCTGTTCTTGTTGGTACAACATCGATTGAAAAATCAGAGTTTTTGGCAGACTTGCTGAAGAAAAAAGGCGTCAAGGAAATCCAAATCCTCAACGCCCGCCACCACGAGCAAGAAGCGCAAATTATCGCCAATGCCGGCCAACCGGGCGCGATCACAATCGCGACCAACATGGCAGGTCGTGGTACCGACATTCAACTTGGCGGCAACCTCGACATGCGGATCGCCAACGAGTGCGAAGGCCTTGAAGGCGATGCGCGTGACAAAAAGATCGAAGAGATCAAAGCCGAGATTGAAAAGCTAAAGGCAGAGGCACTAACCGCCGGTGGTCTTTATGTAATCGGCACAGAGCGCCATGAATCTCGCCGGATCGACAACCAACTTCGTGGTCGTTCAGGCCGTCAGGGTGACCCGGGTCGCTCTAAATTCTATCTTTCTCTTCAAGATGATTTGATGCGGATCTTTGCGCCTGAGCGCATGGAGTCGATGCTGACAAAACTTGGTCTTGAAGAGGGCGAAGCGATTGCACACCCTTGGGTGACCAAAGCGCTTGAAAACAGCCAAAAGAAAGTGGAAGCGCGTAACTTCGACATTCGGAAAAACATCCTCAAATATGATGATGTGATGAACGATCAGCGTAAAGTGATCTTCGAGCAGCGCCTTGAATTGATGGATGACAACAATGTTGCCGAAGCCATCAAAGAAATGCGCGAAGATGTGGTGCACGACATCATCGAGAAATCGATCCCACCGCGTTCTTACCCTGAACAGTGGGAGCATGAAGCGCTAACCGAAGCCGCACGGACATACCTAAATGTAGATGCGCCGATCAAAGAATGGTCAGAGGAAGAAGGCATTGACGCGGAAGTTGTTACCGAGCGCTTGCAAAAGCTAGCCGATGAAGTGGCCGCGAAAAAAGCTGCCGATTATTCGCCTGAGATTATGCGTCAGCTTGAAAAGCAGTTCTTGCTGCAATCAATCGACGGTTTGTGGCGCGAGCACCTTGTGACACTTGATCACTTGTCCAAAGTTGTTGGCTGGCGTGGCCTCGCGCAGCGCGATCCACTGAACGAATATAAGCAAGAAGCTTATGAATTGTTCCAAGGGCTATTGGACAGTTTGCGCGAATTGGTCATCGCTCAGCTCAGCCATGTGCAGGTACAGCTCACACCGCCTGAGCCTGAAATGCCGCCAATGCAAGAGCAGCATATCGATCCGACAACGGGCGAAAATGATGCAATTCCTGCAAGTGCAAACGCCCAAGGGGTTGATCCAAACAACCCAGCCACATGGGGCAAGGTTCGCCGGAATGAGCCATGTCCGTGTGGATCCGGCAAGAAATACAAACATTGCCACGGCGCAATTGCTTAATTGCAAAATGCCAATCATAATTCAAAAAGCCGCCTGAGAAATCGGGCGGCTTTTTGCCTTTAAGGATCGATTTATGACCAGTACCGACTTTGACCAATTGGCACGCATTTACAGCGCCGAAAAAATCAACCCGTGGAACGATCTGTATGAACGCCCAAACGCCATTCGTCTCATGGGTGATGTTGTAGGCAAAAAGGTGTTGGATGCAGGTTGTGGCGGCGGCAAGCATATTGCTGATCTGCGCGCCAAGGGCGCAGAGCTAAGCGGCTTTGATCTAAGCGCTGAAATGCTAAAGTTTGCACAAGATGTGCACGGTGACGCAGTTGACCTCAAAGTGGCCAATTTAGCGGAGCCGCTGCCATACGACACGGAGGAATTCGACGCCATTTTGTGTTCATTGGCGATGCATTATCTGAAAGACTGGTCCCAACCCTTGGCAGAACTGCATCGATTGCTAAAACTTGGCGGCCATCTCGTGATGAGCACTCATCATCCCTTCATGGACCATCAACTTGCGGGCGGTGAGAATTACTTCGCCCACAAACTCATCGAAGATAGTTGGACCAAAAATGGGCGCACCATGCATGTGCGCTATTATCGTCGGTCGTTGACACAAATGGTTCAGGAAATAAGTAAGGCTGGATTTAAAATCGCAAGCATTGAAGAACCAATGCCGTTGCCTGAAACAAAAGAACAGTTCCCCGACGCTTACGCAAAACTCA
>CAJXLH010000153.1 GCA_913055925.1 uncultured Maritalea sp.
AAGATAATGACATCGCAATCTATCCAAATCGAAAAGGGCAGTTACCCTCTGCATGGGAGATTTGCCTAACGACGCCTAAAGTGAGCGAGGCGTACACCACAGCGCTTGAAGCAGGGGCGGCAGCTGTGCTTGCGCCAATCGAAAAGCCATGGGGGCAAGTCGTCTCGTACGTTCGTGACTTAAACGGCTGCCTTGTCGAACTTGCAACACCGATGGGTGGCGAAGATGGATAAGTCTGTAGCAGAAAGCATACGCGCCAAACTCGATGAAATCATTGCTGATGTTGTGCCGGACGCCGTTGCCAGAGAAATGTACGGTGGAACGATGTTCGAAGTGCTGCCGGGTGACCATTCAACGCGTTTGTTTGGGCACTTTGCGTATAAGAACCATGTGTCGCTTGAGTTCACTGAAGGCGCCTCGTTCGATGATCCTGATCACCTACTCGAGGGAAGTGGGAAGATGCGAAGGCATTTGAAGTTTTATGCGATGGACGAGGTTACGTCGAAAGACCCAGCGCGGTTTTTGCGGCAGGCGGCAAAAACCTAAAAACCAGTCGGAAATTGCCTTTCCCAAAGTACCAATTCCAAAAGAGTAAATTTTCGCTTGATTTTTATCGAACCGTACGGTACGGTTCTTGATATTACTTATCCAAATTGGAGCGGAAAAGTGGGACAAGCAGTTAGGCTTGGAGACGAAGAACTCACTGCGCGTCAGCAGGATGTGCTTGATATCGCGTTGGAGCTTTTGGTTGAAGTTGGCGACAAGCTGACAATGACTGGCGTTGCGCGTCGCGCAAGGTGTTCAAAAGAGAGCTTGTATAAATGGTTTGGCGACCGTGATGGATTGCTAACGGCCATTGTGCAGTGGCAAGCGGCAAAAGTGCGCACGGTGCCTGTTGGGCCTCAGCGTATGTCCAAAGAGACATTGCAGGCGCACCTCGAACAGTTTGCATTTGATTGGCTGAAGGTGATTGCAGGGGACATTTCCGTTGCATTGAATCGTTTGGCAATCACCCATGCAGGTGCGCTCAGCAATCTTGGTACAACCGTTCTTACCAATGGCCGTTTCGCGGTTGGTGGACGCTTGAAGCCGCTTCTTAAGGCCGGTCGTGGTGCAGGTTTGCTACACTTCGCCGACGAAGAGGAAGCCTTTCGTACATTTTTTGGTTTGGTGATCAGAGATGTGCAAATCCGTCTACTCCTTGGCGAAGATCTGGTGCTAAGCGAGACAGATGTGGTGCGCGACGCTAAGCGCGCAGTCGAACAGTTTTTCACGCTTTACAGCGTTAAATAATAAGAAATCGGGCTGAAAGCCCAACAAAAATAGAGGGATAACACGAAATGCGTGTTTATTACGATCAAGACGCCGACCTAAACCTTTTGAAGGCAAAAAAGGTGGCAATCATCGGTTATGGTAGCCAAGGCCGCGCGCACGCGCTCAACCTAAAAGACTCAGGCATTACAGACATTGCTGTTGCTTTGCGTCCAGGCTCTTCAACTGCAAATAAAGTTGAAGCAGATGGCCTTAAGGTTATGTCTGTTGCGGAAGCGGCTGCATGGGCAGACTTGATGATGATGGCAACACCTGACGAATTGCAGGCTGACATCTACAATAACGAAATTGCTGGCAACATCCGCGATGGCGCGGCGATTGCTTTTGCGCACGGTTTGAATGTGCACTATGGCCTTATCGAGCCAAAAGACACAATCGACGTGCTTATGGTTGCGCCAAAGGGCCCAGGCCACACAGTACGTGGCGAATACCAAAAAGGTGGCGGTGTGCCATGCTTGATCGCGATCCACCACGACGCGACTGGTAACGCGAAAGACCTTGGCTTGGCTTACGCTTCTGGCGTTGGCGGTGGTCGTTCAGGCATCATCGAAACGACATTTAAAGAAGAGTGCGAAACTGACTTGTTCGGTGAGCAGGCTGTTCTTTGCGGTGGCTTGGTTGAGCTTATCCGCGCTGGTTTTGAAACACTTGTTGAAGCTGGTTACGCACCAGAAATGGCTTACTTCGAGTGCTTGCACGAAGTGAAGTTGATCGTTGACTTGATTTATCAAGGCGGCATTGCGAACATGAACTACTCAATCTCGAACACTGCTGAGTGGGGCGAGTATGTGACTGGTCCGCGTATCGTGACATCAGAAACAAAAGCTGAAATGAAGCGCGTTCTTGAAGACATTCAATCAGGCAAGTTTACTTCTGACTGGATGCAAGAATACCGCGCAGGCGCTGCTAAGTTTAAAGCAACACGTCGCAACAATGATGCGCACCAAATTGAAGAAGTTGGTGAAAAGCTTCGCGACATGATGCCTTGGATTAAAGCAGGCGCATTGGTCGACAAAGAGCGCAACTAAGCGCCAGACCAGATCAAAAGAATAAACCCTAGCTCTCCCAGAGCTAACTTGAGGGGTGGTTTTTACCACCCCTTTTTTTATGGCATTGGGGCCATAAACGGCTTGAGAAATGTGCGGTCGTATCGGCGGATGCACTTGGTTTTCTTCGCAAAGTCAAATGCGGCAATGCACTCGGGATCATCAAGAATATCTTTGCGGTACCGCTCATAGTCTGCAAGCGACTTAAAGCTAAACAATGCCAAAGCCATGTCGTTGGCGCTTTCGTGTGGCATAAAATACCCGTTATGGTAGCCACCATGTTTATTGACGAGTGGCACCCAGAGCTTCGCATAGTGCTCGAATTCGTCAAGTAGGTCGGGTTCAATCTCATATTGTACAACGCATGTGATCATTTTCAGCTCCAAATGGTTTGATTTGGGCAGCGTTGCATCGTTGCAAGTAATGGTCGAATCAAAAACAGTAATGCCAGCGCCTTGGGAAACGGAGCGAGCGACATGAAATATCCTTATACAATTGTGGATGTGTTCACAAAGGAACGGCTGAAGGGCAATCCGCTCGCGGTTGTCTTTGACGCTGACAATTTGATGGACGACCAAATGCAGGAGATTGCTAAGGAGTTTAACCTTAGCGAGACGGTATTCATTCGCCGGCCAAAAACGGAGCGCCATTTGGCCGAGTTGCGGATATTTACGCCCGGCAGCGAACTTCCATTTGCTGGTCACCCAACTGTTGGAGCCGCTGTATTGCTCGGTTTGAAAATGCGGACATCGGCCATTCGGCTTGAAGAGCAGGTGGGCACCATTGTCGCCATCACCGAAAAGACCAGCAAAACCAGCGGACATGCCCGATTTGGCCTGCCCGAGATTCCGCATTTTGTTGAAGCTGCCCCCGAAAATGCGCGCATTGCTGATACGCTGGGGTTGGACGAGGGGCAAATTGGTTGCGGTGAACTGCAACCTGCTGTTTACAGCGCTGGCGTGCCGTTTGTACTCGTGCCGGTGGCCCATGCAGCAGCATTGTCCAGTATCAAACTTGAGCGGCGCGGCTGGAGTGCGACCTACAATGGCGTAAGTGCTCAGGTATATGCGTTCACTGTTTTAAACAACGATCGGGGCGCGCAGTTTGCAGCTCGCGCATTTGTCGAGCTTGCTAGTTTGGACGAAGACGCTGCCACAGGTTCTGCCGCCGCCGCATTGTGCGGCCTATTGTCTGATCTTTATTATGATGCTGATGGTTTGACTGATTTTGTGATCCGACAAGGCGTGGAGATGGGCCGAACCAGCTACATCGAAGCACAAATTCGTAAAGAGGGCGGTACGCTGACCCATGCAGGGATTGGCGGTCATGCGATTGTTATTGCCGAAGGCACACTCAACCTCGAAGATCCGTTGATTGCTTGACGAGTTGCGAAAAGCATAAAGTACGAATAGATTTTGTTGAGATCAAAGGGGGATGATCACATGGAAAGTCTGTCACTGATTTTATTGATGGTTCACTTGTTTTCGATGGCACTTGGCATCGGCGCAGGCATATCAATTGCAATAGCAGCAGCGTCTGTTGATGATGTGGCCAGTGACGCAGGCAAAGCGGTGCTTGGTGTCGTGAAGAAGTTGCAGAGCGTCGGTCGTGCGGCCGTTGTTCTGCTTTGGCTGACAGGTATTGCGATGATCGCGATTAGCTATCCTGACCCAACGGGTCTTGGCATGACCTTTTATCTCAAAATTGCAGCAGTTCTTGTTCTCACAATTGCGATCTTTTATGCGGGCACACTTGGCCCAAAGGTAGCGGCCGGTGATGCTGGTGCGCGTTCTTTGTCGAAGCGGTTGGGCATGCTTGGCGGTTTGATGTCGACAATTGCCTTGATTTTGGCTGTGATCACCTTTTCCTAACCGACTGGTTTTACGGATGGACGTTTTTGCGCAATAATGGCGTTTGCACGACGGCAAAAGTTTGCTATGCGTTTGTTTGCATTAAATTGTTAAATGCTTTGGAGCTATAGTCGCAAGATGCGAAGCGAAAGCGAAAATCGTCAAATCTTGGATGCGCAGCGGACAGCCGCCGCGCTCGGTTTTTCGCGTGGCCGCCAGCTCCCAACACTCCTAAGCCTGCTCCTTATTAGCCCCTGAGTACCGACAGTTCTCAGATAGAGAACGGGTGTTTAGGGGAGAAAAGCATAAGCCGAAAGAATTTAGATTTTTCCGGCCCTTTCTTTGCATTTAGGGTCGGCCATGATGGAATAGAACAATGAGTGAAACATCACAAACCAACACAGATCGCGTCTATATTTTCGACACGACATTGCGCGACGGCGAACAGTCTCCCGGCGCGACCATGACATTTGAAGAGAAGTTGCAGGTTGCTGAACTTCTCGACAATATGGGCGTTGATATTATTGAAGCGGGTTTTCCAATCGCATCAAACGGCGACTTTGAGGCTGTTTCGGAAATCGCACGCCGGTCGAAGAACTCCGTAATCGCAGGCCTTGCCCGCGCTATCCCTGCAGACATTGATCGCGCAGCGGAAGCCGTTCGTGAGGCAAATCGCGGACGTATTCATACTTTTGTGTCGACTTCGCCAATCCACTTGGCGCATCAGATGCGCAAAACCCAAGACGAAGTTTTGGAGATTGTCACCAACACGGTGACCCAGGCGCGCAACTTGATCGACGATGTTGAGTGGTCTGGCATGGACGCGACACGCACGCCGATGGATTTCTTGGCAAAGTGCGTTGAAGCGGCGATCAATGCCGGCGCGACAACCATCAATATTCCAGACACTGTGGGTTACGCGGTGCCCGAAGAATATTATGAGATGATCAAAACCTTGATCGAAACAGTGCCGAACTCCGATAAGGCGATTTTCTCCACCCATTGTCACAATGATTTGGGCCTTGCGGTTGCTAACTCTTTGGCGGGTGTTCGTGCCGGTGCACGTCAGGTTGAGTGTACAATCAACGGTCTTGGTGAGCGGGCAGGCAACGCGGCGCTCGAAGAGATTGTGATGTCATTGAAGACACGTGGTGACTCCATGCCATATCACACTGAGATCGACAGCACGCATTTGGCGCGCGCGTCGAAAATCGTCTCGGCGGCATGTAACTTCCCGGTGCAATACAACAAAGCCATCGTTGGTAAAAACGCGTTCGCGCACGAGAGTGGGATCCACCAAGATGGCATGTTGAAGAACGCTGAAACCTACGAAATCATGACACCAGAGAGCGTCGGTATTAAGTCGACATCATTGGTGATGGGCAAGCACTCGGGCCGCCATGCGTTCAAAGAAAAGCTCAAAGAATTGGGCTATGAATTGGGCGATAACGCGTTTCAAGAAGCTTTCCAGCGCTTCAAGGATTTGGCCGACCGCAAGAAAAACGTCTATGACGATGACTTGGTGGCTTTGGTCGATGATGAAATGGGCTCAGTTGAGGACAAGATCAAACTTGTTGCGATGAGCGTCACTTCAACTATTGGCGGCGATCACGTCTGTGATTTGACCGTTTCGATTGAAGGCGAGGAGAAGTCAGTGAAAGTTTCCGGCACTGGCTCTGTGGATGCAATCTTCAACGCGATTAAGCAGGCTGTCGATGCCGACCCGCATTTGGTGCATTACGGCGTTGATGCGGTAACGGGTGGCACAGACGCACAGGCCAACGCACATGTGCGTTTGGAAATGAACGGACGGATCGCATCCGGTCGCACGGCGGAGCCAGACACTTTGGTGGCGTCGGCGCGGGCCTATCTCAATGCCTACAACCGCTTGTTGGTTGAAAAAGGTGCGGCAGCACAAGGCGCACTTGCAGGCTAGTATTGCCGAAACCATTCAAAGAATTGATGGGCGTGCCAATGGCGCGCCCTTTTTGACTCAAGCCAATGTGAATTGCACGTGTTCGCGCTATTTGTTTGTTTGCCCAAGAACAAACAAAGGTGTGACCATGATCAAACAGTCCTTATTTGCCAGTGCAGCGTTTGCCCTCTCAATGTTTGGTGCCGCGGATGCCGCTGAAAAAGCGATCTTCGCCGGTGGTTGTTTTTGGTGCATTGAGAAGGACTTTGAGCACGTCACAGGCGTGACCGAAGTTGTTTCCGGCTACACAGGCGGTACAGTTGCAAACCCGACCTACAAGCAGGTAACAGCTGGTGGCACGGGCCATTATGAGGCCGTGGAGATCACCTATGATCCGAAGATTGTTGCTTACAGTCAGCTTGTGGAGATCTTTTTCCGTTCGGTTGATCCAACAGATCCCGGCGGACAATTCTGCGACCGTGGCGAAAGCTATCGCACCGCAATTTTCTCACTAGACGATGCGCAGCTAGAAGATGCGGTTGGGGGGAAACGCCAGGC